>NZ_JBWJVJ010000024.1:0-45486 GCF_056428925.1 Flavobacterium sp. GNP011
AGGAACAGATACAAAAGTACCTTCTTTAAGATCGCTATTCCATGTAATCCATTCAAAAACATAACCTCATCAATAAAACCTTCTTCATTAATAACAAAAGTAGTTCTATGAATTCCATCGTATTCTTTACCCATAAACTTTTTTGGTCCCCAAACTCCAAAAGCTTGAATAACTGATTTATCTTCATCAGCAAGTAAAGGGAAAGGAAATTCGTATTTGTCTTTAAACTTGGCTTGAGCCTTTGCACTATCAGCACTCACTCCTAATAATGCGTAATTATTAGATTGAAAGCGTTCAAAATTATCTCTCAAATCACAAGCTTCAGCTGTACATCCAGGAGTATTTGCTTTTGGATAGAAAAAAACAACTAGCTTTTTACCCGCATAATCTGCTAATTGATGTTTTTTACCGTCTTGATCTAAACCTATAAAATCTGGAGCTTTATCCCCTTTAGTTAATGTTGTCATTGTAATAATATTTAATAGTGAAATGGTTTGTAAGTTGCATTTACAATTAGAAATGATTTTCTTTACAATTCAAATTTAGGAATAATGACCAAACAGGAACGCGTAACTTTTGTTATAAATACGTTAAAAGAATTGTACCCTACAATTCCCATACCACTAGATCATAAAGATCCTTATACCTTATTGATAGCTGTTTTATTATCTGCTCAATGTACTGATGTACGGGTAAATCAAATAACCCCAATACTTTTTGCAAAAGCAGATAATCCGTACGATATGGTAAAAATGAGTGTAGAAGAGATTAAAGAAATCATAAGACCCTGCGGCTTATCGCCAATGAAATCAAAAGGAATACACGGATTATCACAAATTCTAATAGAAAAACATAACGGCGAAGTCCCACAAAGTTTTGAATTTCTAGAAGAACTTCCTGCTGTGGGCCATAAAACGGCTAGTGTGGTCATGTCTCAAGCTTTTGGAGTACCTGCATTTCCTGTAGATACGCACATTCATAGGTTAATGTACCGCTGGAATTTAACCAATGGTAAAAATGTAGTGCAAACAGAAAAAGATGCGAAACGTATATTCCCAGAAGAAACATGGAACGACCTGCACCTACAAATTATTTGGTACGGAAGAGAATATTCGCCAGCAAGAGGTTGGGATTTAGAAAAAGACATTATCACCAAAACTATTGGTAGAAAAAAGATAATCAACGAATATCAAAAAAAAGTAAAACCACTATAAATTAGTGGTTTTACTTTTTAAAAGTTACATTAAATCTACAATTAATTAGATACAATTTCATAGCACCTATTGTCTATTTTAATGACTGTCAGTGCTTTTGAATAACTGAGCAAAAAAGAAATTATTTCTTTTTTAGGTTTCATTAAAGGTAAGGCATTTGCCTTTTTTGAGTATAATTTTGCCATAAATTCCACGCTTTTATTTTTAAATTATAACGTAAGAATTAGAGGTATAGTATTACGTAGTTAAAACAATTTGATGTTTGTCTATAATTTTTCTCAAATTAAGTAAAGCATAGCGCATTCTACCTAGCGCAGTATTGATGCTAACACCAGTTATCTCAGATATTTCCTTAAAGCTCATGTCTTGATACATACGCATGATTAAAACTTCTTTTTGATCAGCAGGTAGCTCTTCAATAATTTTTTTTATATCAATTTGTACTTGATCTGCGATTATTTTATTTTCAATAGATAGTGAATCATCAGACATGATTGAAAAAATAGAAAACTCCTCCGTTTCTCTATACAAAGGCATTTTTTTTGATTTTCGAAAATGATCTACAATCAAATTGTGAGCAATTCGCATTACCCAAGGCAAAAATTTACCTTCCTCATTATAAGAATTAGATTTTAAAGTATTGATTACTTTAATAAAAGTATCTTGAAAAATATCATTCGTGATATCTCTATCCGGTATTTTAGAGTAAATAAAACCGTAGATTTTAGACTCGTGCCTTTTAATTAGTTTTGCTAATGCATCCTCGTTTCCAGACACATATTCTTTTACTAAAAGCGCATCGTTGAGTTGTATATTAACCATAATAGTACTTTTTTAATTTAATTAATTGGGGTATGATTTCTCAAAAAAGTAATTTTATGTAATAGGCTTTTGGTTTTAGTGGCTAATTTTAATTCAAATTTAACAAAATATTGCATTTAAATGCAAAAAAAAGAATAAAAATTATATTAATAAATTTAGAATCTGGTGAAATTATCAATGAAATTATAAACTATCAACAAAAAACACTAAAAAGCCGAAAAAATCTGGCTTTTTTAGTGTTTAGTATTGAGATAAATCTTCACTTTATTGATACACTTTGATGTAATCAATATAAAATTTTTGAGGAAAAATTGCATCATCCACCTCAGGCCCTCCAAAATTACCTCCTATAGCCATGTTTATAATAAAATAAAAAGGCTGATTGTATGGCCAAACAGCTTGGGTTTTTGATTCGGGCTGAAAGGTATACACTAACTTTGCATCTACAAAAAAATCAATTTTATCCGGTGTCCACTCTATAGCATACAGGTGAAAACCCTCCTCAATAGACTCGATTTTTGTTTTTTTAGTGTTAATAGTATTTCCATGACTGTCCTGAGTATGTAACGATGTAAAAACCATATTGGGCTCCTTGCCCACATATTCAAGGATATCAATTTCTCCACACATGGGCCACCCAACTTGATCAATATTAGAGCCTAACATCCAAAAAGCAGGCCAAACCCCCTGCCCTACGGGAAGTTTAGCTCTTGCTTCAAATCTACCGTATTGAAATTCTTTTTTCCCTTTGGTAGTAATTCTAGTTGATGTGTATTTATTGTCTGCTTCTTTTTTTGCAGTAATTACCAAACAACTTTTTTCAATTTTATGATTATCAGCCGTATATAACTGTCTTTCATTATTACCCCAACCACAATTTGGACAACCGTCACCCAACTCGATGTTCCAAGTTTTTTCATTTAATGATTTTTCATCAAAATGTTCTTCCCAAACTAATTTGCGCGTACCCACTTGTGCGAATGAACAATTGAAAATTAGGAAACAAACCAATATATTTTTCATAAATGCTTAGTTTTTAAATTGAAAATCTTTTTCGAATTGCGTTACAGAACTGCCTCCAACAAAAATTTTAAAGTCTCCTCCTTCGGCTTCCCACTTTCTATTGGCGGTAAAAAATTCAATTGTTTTCTCATCAACTGTAAACACTACTTTTTTAGTTTCATTAGGTTGTAACTCTATTAATTCAAAACCTTTAAGTTCTTTTACAGGGCGCGTAACGCTGGCGATCAAATCTCTAATATACAACTGAACTACCTCTTTACCTATTACATTACTTGTGTTTTTAACATTGACCGATACTTGAATAGATCCACCTTTTGCGAAAGCATTAGAAGACAATTCAATACCTGAATATTCAAATTTAGAATAACTTAAACCATGTCCGAAAGGAAATTGAGGCGTGTTTTTCTCGTCAATATAATGAGACCAAAAAACACTTTCAGGTTCATTCATTATAGGTCTTCCCGTATTTTTATAATTGTAATACAAAGGTAGCTGCCCCACGTTGCGCGGGAAAGACATTGGTAGTTTTCCACTCGGATTGTAATCTCCATATAGTACTTGCGCTATAGCGTTACCACTTTGTGTGCCTAACTGCCATCCCACTAAAATTGCAGGAATTTTTTCTGCAGCCCACGGAATAGCAAGAGGCCTACCATTGTTTAAAACCAAAACAATATTAGGATTCACTTTATACACTGCCTCTAGTAATTCTTGCTGTACACCTGGTAAATCTATCTCGGTTCTGCTTCTACCTTCTCCAGATTGCAAACCGTGTTCTCCTAAAACCATTACCACAACATCTGCTTGTTTTGCATTTGCAATCGCTTCATCAAATCCCGTTTTATCTGTGGAGTTGATTTTAGTTTCCCAAATAAATTGAATACGTCCCACCGAAACATCAGCACCTTTTGAAAAAGTCAGTTGATTTCCAGAGTATTTTTGCAATCCTTCTAAAACAGAAACCGCCGTATTGTCTTCGGCTGCAATTCGCCAGCTTCCTAATGGACTGGTTTTATCATTTGCCAAAGCACCAATTAACGCTATTTTTTGACCTGATTTTTTTAATGGTAAAATATCATTGTCATTTTTTAAAAGCACAATTGATTTTTTTGCCATGTCTAAAACACCTTCATGAAACTCTGGTTTACCTACTGTGGATTGCTCTCTTTTTTCATCACAATATTTATAAGGATCATCAAAAAGTCCTAATTCAAATTTGACTCTTAAGATACGTCTTGCAGCATCATCAATAAGGTTTTCTTTTACTTCACCCTCTTTAACCAATGCCACTAAATGGTCTACATAAGCGCTTGATTCCATATCCATATCAGATCCTGCATTGATGGCAATCTCGGCTGCATGTTTGCTGTCTTTTGCATATCCGTGAGCTATCATTTCGTTTATAGAACCCCAATCTGAAACTACAAAACCATCAAAATTCCAATCATTTTTTAAAACATCTCTTTGTAGATATGCATTACCTGTTGCAGGTATGCCATTCAATTCATTGAAGGAATTCATAAAAGTACGCACGCCAGCATCAACAGCTGCTTTAAAAGGAGGAAAAATGGTGTTTTGTAACGTATTTTCGCTTACATCTACCATGTTATAATCTCTACCTGATTCAGCAAAACCATAACCAGCAAAATGTTTGGCACAAGCCAAGATTGTATTGGTCGCGGCCAAATCATTTCCTTGAAAACCTTGCACTCGAGCTACCGCAATTTTACTTCCAAGAAACGGATCTTCACCAGCTCCTTCCATAACACGACCCCAGCGTGCATCACGAGCCACATCAACCATGGGAGCAAAAGTCCAATTTAATCCCTCCGCCGAAGCCTCTTCGGCAGCAATAGCTGCTGATTTTTGAATGGCTTGTAAATCCCAACTTGCTGCTTCAGCAAGTGGAATAGGGCTAATTGTTTTGTACCCGTGAATTACATCAAAACCAAAGAGCAATGGAATTTTGAGTCGGGTTTGTTCTACAGCTATTTTCTGTAGAGCGTGCACATCTTTTACCCCTTTAACATTTAACATAGATCCAACTAAACCTTTTTTGAGATCTTCATATTTTTTTGCGGCTTGGCCTTCTTTTGGAGTGGGTCCAGTAATATCCCAAAACCCATTGTATTGATTGAGTTGTCCAACTTTTTCTTCTAAAGTCATCAATCGAAGAACCGAATCAACCTTTCTATCTAATAAATTATTTTGCACATAGGAAGTTGATGGTTGTGTGATTTTTTTGCTACAAGCAACTACAATAAATAGGCTGCATAGTATGTATAGAAATGAGTGCTTCATTTGTGGTATGTTTATTAATGCAAAAGGCAGGTAAAAAAAACCTACCTTTTACTGTTATTTCTATTTCAAATGTGTTTATTGATAGACTCTTACATAATCAATCTCCATAGAAGATTGGCTAAATGCTGGATCAATTGCTCCTCCAAAGGTTCCTCCAATTGCAACATTTAAAATCAAAAAGAAATCTTTGTTAAATGGCAACGCACTTGTATTTGCAACCGTGTGAAACAAAACATCATCAACATATATTTTTACTGACTCTGGACTCCAAATGGTTTTATAAATATGAAATTCAGAAGCAGCATTAGCTATTGTAGTTGAACTTCCATTACCATTACCTCCTGAATTTCCGGGATAATGTAAAGTTCCGTAAATAGTTGTAGGTTGACTTCCTTTAAATTCCATGATATCAATTTCCCCGCAGGCTGGCCAAGCATTGGTAGTATAATTTTCTCCCAACATCCAGATTGCTGGCCAAGTACCAGCACCAGTTGTTAATTTGGCCCTTACCTCAACCCTACCGTAAGTAAATTCAAATTTATTTTCAGACTTCAATCGAGCCGATGTGTATGCTGAACCTACTTTTTTAGCAGTGATTTTTAAGTTCCCACCGGCTACAACTACATTATCACTAGCACTTGTATAAGACTGAGATTCATTATTACCCCAACCTCCTGCACCTAAGTCATAACCCCATTTAGTAGGATCTGGCGCTCCGTCAGTATTAAATTCATCGCTAAATTTCAATACATTATAATTTGCAGATGGCGGTGTAACGGCTCCAGCTGGAGGTGTTGTGGTAAAGGTATGATACCATGCTAAAAATGGATTACCTGCTTGAATTACTCTTACTCGCATTCTGTTATCCGTTAAAGAAAGTATTTCATAAGAACTTGAACCTACAAAATACCCCATAAAACCTCCATCAGCAATATTTAAAACAGTTCCCCTAGTTTGAGTAGCAGCTCCTGGATTTTTAGAAACAAAAGAATCTGATTTACTTAGAGTTACTGCTTTTAATCCTGTAGTAACCAAGTCAAAACATGCATCTTCACTAACGCCCTTAAGAGCTGCATTATAATACGTTTGTCCTTTGTTATCCAATTCAAATTTCATTTGTTGTCCCACTTTAGAGAAAGTCATTACACTTTTGTACAAACAAGTTGCAGCTTTTTCATTGGCTGCAGCCCTATAAAAAGAGGGATAGTAATTTTGTGTTCCAAAAGTAGGATCAGACCAAGCTACATTAGGACCAACACCCAAATGTTCTGGTTCACTTTGTGCCCAATACCATTTTTTATTAGATCCGCCAGTTAACAATTGAACTGCTGCTTCATCTTTAAAGTTACTAAACACAGTAACCTCTATTGATGTGCTAGAAGTAACTCCTCCGGCACCCGATGCTATTATGGTTACAGTATATGTATTGGTACCAGGCGTAGCGAATGGATATTCAAGAATTCCGCTTGGTTGATTTTTGCTTGTGCCATCACTAAAAACGTATTTGTATGAAATTGCATTTTCGGCGGTACTTACAAATTTTACTTTTCCTGACCCATCACCATTTGGAAATGCGATTGATTTCCCAATAATTTCAGCAGTCACTTTTAGATTTGAGGGAGCTTCTATGGCTCCAAATCCTAGATTATCCTCCTGACAATTCACCATTAAAAGCAGGATAAAAACAGAAACTATTTTGATTAGTATTTTTTTCATTTTATTATTTTTTAAAATTCAAATTGTAATAATGCACACTAACTATTAATGCTAGTTTTAAAAGTTAAAACCCTAATTAGTTGTGAAAGTAAACATTATCAATATAAACCGTATTGTTACCCGATGGTGCTCCTACATAAATTAATTGTGCAATATGTGATCTTGTAGTTAAACCTGTAAATTGACTCAATGGAATGTCAAGACTAACCCACGATCCTTGGGCTGGAGAATTTACTGTTATTTCATGTTCAACATCATCGCCTCCACTAAAAGCTCCATCGGCACCAAAATCAACTAGTTTAATCTTGAATTGTGTAAAATCAGAAGACCAAACATCAGTATGAAAGTGAGTCATAGCAGTTGCATTTATAGGAGTTGAAGTAGCCTCAATACCTACAAAATTTAGGGCGCTATATTTTTTAGTTGCATTTCCGCTTATACTCAAATCAGTTAATGTTGCACTAGACCAAGAAGTTCTCCAAGTATCGACAGCTACATTTGTATATGCATCACTAAACATAGAAATCACACTTGATGCAGGACGTGTAGGTGTTGGCGCTGCAGTAACAGAGCCTGCAGTGTTGTAAAAAAACACATTGTCTACATAAACTGTATTACTTCCTGCTGGAGCTCCTACTAAAATTAATTGGGCAATGTGCGAACGTGTAGTTAATCCTGTAAAATTACTTAATGGAATGTCTAAACTTACCCATTCCTCTTTTTTAGGATTGGCAATGGTTATTTCGTGTTCTCTATCATCACCACCGTCAAAGGTTCCGTTTGCACCAAAATCAACTAGTTTTACTTTGAATTCTGTTACATCTGATGACCAAATATCAATATGAAAAAATGTCATAGCCGATGCGTTTATAGGAGAAGAAGTAGCCTCTATACCCACAAAATTTAATGCACTGTATTTTTTTGCTTTGTTTCCACTGATATTAATATCCTCTAAAGTTGCTTGTGACCAAGAAGTTCTCCAGGTATCAACTGCAACATTAGTGTAGCTATCACTAAACATAGAGATAACATTTGCAGCAGGAACAGTTGGAGCTGGAGCAGCAAATAAATTTGTAACCGTTACTGGAGTTATTTTTTGAGTAGTTGCTGCACCACCACTCAATGCTACAACACGTACATTGTAGGTTCCTGGAGTTTTGTAGGTGTGCGTTATTACTTCACCTTGCATAAAATCTACTGGAACTTCATTAGGAACATCACCAAAATAAACTTGAAAAAAAGTCTCTAATTCTGCCTCTGCTGAAACATTAACACTTAGATTACTACCAATAGCAACAGTCGTTACTAAGTTTTTAGGTGCTAAAAACGAAACTGTTACATCTTGAATGGTTTCGGTTTTTTTACCGTTGAGAGTTATTCCGATAATTTTTGCTTTAAAAACTCCTTCGCGATATTTATGCGTGAACGTTTCACCAGGATTCAAAAAAACGGACTTCGTTGTGGCATCTCCAAAGAAGATTTCAAATTGAGTTACTCCTTCTCCTTTTGGCAAAAAAGTAACATTACCTGAATTATCTTGTGTAATGGTTGTGAGTGCCGACACGTTTTTTGGCGTACCTATAGTTTCTAAATCTACATCATTATTTTCCTCCGTACACCCAAAAGAAAGGGTCAGAATGAAAATACTTAGAATTAATTGTAACTTTTTCATATCTAAATTATGTTAGTTTTTTAATACCCTTGATTTTGTTTCCAATTCCCATTAGAAAACTGAATTTCCTCGATAGGTATAGGAAATAATTCGTGTTTATTTGCCGTAAATCCTGGGATTTCTTGTGCAGCCTTGCCTGTACGAACTAAATCAAAGAAACGATGTCCTTCTCCTGCTAGTTCTACTCTTCTTTCAGCCAAAATAAAATCTGTTAATGCTGCACCTGAAGAAACGATGTCATGATTTAAATCTCCAAAAGCACGACGACGCACTTGATTCAAATAGCCTCTTGCTTTAGCATCATCAATATTTCCGCGATTTAAAGCTTCGGCTGCCATTAATAATACATCTGCATAACGTATTGCTCGGTAATTGTTTGGGCTCGTTAATTTCTTATCTCCCGCAGCCTCATCTCTTCGAGTTCTAGGAATATACTTTCGATTAAAGTAACCTGTATCTTGGTTTTGTTTGGTGTAACTGGTACCAGGATTTTGCGCAATCCAAGCTACCATATCTAAAATAGTAACTTGTTTTCTTGAATCTCCAGCTTCAAATGCACTTTCTATCTTTGGAGTAGGTAAATTAAAATTGTTTCCATCAGCAAATGTAGGCCCTACGTATCCAAAAGGCCCAGCGAAACCTACTGCTACATTACCTTTACTATATTGCAATTCTTCATATCTTGCACCTTGAACATCAGTATATTGTACTTCAAAAACAGATTCAGGACCGTTTTCTCCCGCCTCTTCAAAAATGCTTCCAAAAGGCGTTAGACCACTGCTAAGCTGTTGAGACGTCAAATCAGTTGTTTGAACTAAATGATATCTTCCGGTTCCGATAAGTTTTTCGAAAGTAGTTGCTGCTAAATCATACTTTTTATCATATAAATATGCTTTTCCTAATAAGGCTAAAGCTGCTCCACTAGTAGCTCTACCTTTTTGTGAAGGACTTGCCGCCAAGTTTTCAGATGCATAAATTAAATCATTTTGAATAGACGCATAAACATCCGCAATTGATGAACGAGGTATTATTTTCTCGTCACCAGGAGCAAACCTAGCATCTCCTTTCATTGGTATCCCGCCAAACCATTTTACCAATTCAAAATGATAGTAGGCTCTTAAGAATCTTGCTTCAGCAATAACTTGATTTTTTTCCTTGAATTCCGTTTTATCTTTAAATTCTAAAATGTAATTCGCTCTTTGAACACCTGCAAACATCCAATCCCAAAGTTGCTTTAAATTAGCATTAACTGGGCTATGATTCATTTGATCAATTTGCTGATAACCAGGAACATCCGTTGGACTATTTCCTCCAGCAAAGGTATTATCAGATGCTATTTCACCCATTAGTACATTAATAAAAGTACTGTTCAACAGGTCATAAGCAGCAATTAAAGCATTGTCATAATCAGTTTTAGAATTGAAATAATTCTCTGAATCAATTGAATATTCAATAGGACGATCAACAAAATCATCACTACAAGAGCTCAATACCGAACTGAAAACGACGATTGATATTAGGGTAATAAATAAATACTTTTTCATCTTGAATGCAATTAAAAATTAATATTAAGACCTAATAAATAGGTTCTTGGAGTAGGATAAAAACCGTAATCTATTCCACCTCCAATAGGTTCTCCATTAGAAGCCCCTGGATCAAAGCCTTTGTATTTTGTAAATGTGTAAAGATTATTTACACCTACATACATTCTAAACTTAGAAATACCTACTAATTCAGATATTTTAGAATTCAATGTATATCCTAACTGAATATTTTGGATTCTGATATAAGATGCGTCTTCTACGAAAAAATCTGAAAACAGTTTATTAGTGGTTGCAGCAGTTGTAACTCTTGGAACACTATTACTGGTGCCTTCACCCGTCCATCTATCCAAAACATAATTTAAACGATTTGCATCTGGAGCAACGCTTTCATAATTACGCACCATATTATTTCCTATTGATGCAAAAGTATACGCAGAAAAATCTAAAGACTTATAATTGAACTGCATATTAAAGCCCATTGTAGCTGTTGGAATTGGATCTCCAATATCTGTTCTATCATCAAAATTAATTTTTCCATCACCATTTACATCTACATATCTAATATCTCCTGGAGATGCTGCAACCCCAAGATCACTTTGCGATGGAGCTGCATCAACTTCAGCTTGATTTTGAAAAATACCGTTCGTTTTTAAACCATAAAAATAACCTAATGCATGACCTACCTCCATTCTAGATGGTGCTAGTTGACCTATACCAAATGATCCCGATTCTATAAATGGAGTACCCATGTAGGTTACCTTATTTCTCAGCAAAGTAGTATTGTAGCCCAAACTCATACTAAAATCATTTGAAAATTTAGTATTGTAATTGACTGCAAATTCAATCCCTTCATTTCTAACTGTTCCTGCATTTATAGTTGGATTAGATGCTCCTGGAGCCTGCCCCCCAGATATACCTGAAACAGGTATTCTCTTAATTAATAGGTCAGTCCTAGTATCAATAAAATAATCAGCAACTAGCGTTAACTTATTATTAAACAAATTCAAATCAATACCAACATCGAACTTTTTAGCCTCTTCCCATTTTAGATTAGGATTGGGAATTTGACCTGTTGCTCTTCCTGTCACAATTACGCCGTCAAAAACATAAGAACCACTACCAGTTAATTGGGAAACATAACCATTAGAGGGAATAGCATCGTTACCTACTATACCATAACTCGCTCTTAATTTAAGGAAATTAACAAGGGGTTTATCTCCAAAAAAGCCTTCATCAGATACAACCCATCCTGCAGTAACTGAAGGGAAATATCCAACTTTGTTTCCCGGTCCAAACCTGGTTGAAGCATCACGACGAATCATTCCTGATAAAAGGTATTTCCCTTTATAGTCATATTGAATTCTTCCAAAATAAGAAAGTCTTCTGTCATCGTAAACATAGGAATCTACAGGTTTTGTACCCACAGCAGGAGCGCCGTTTGCCAACTTTATATCTGCATATTCCCAAGAATTATTAGGAACATCAAACCCTGTAGCATACAAACCATTACCATATTCTTTGTAAATAGTATTTCCAACTACCCCTACTAATTTGTGATTTTCTGCAATAACCTTTGTATAAGTTGCAAATAAATCAAAAGAATAATTGTTATCGTTTATAGCATTTTGCGAAACAGAACTTCTTGTATTGTTGAATACTTTTCCACTGCCATAATCAAGGATTGGTGAAAAACTTCTAGATTCACTATTAGCCGTTTTAAATCCAATTGTACTGCTAATAACCAAGCCAGGTATTAATTTATAATCTAATCCGAAATTCCCACTTAACTGCTTAAAGTTATAATCATTGTATGTATTGGCTATTTGAGCCAAAGGATTAATCATTTCGTTACCTAAAGCACCACCAGGAATCAATGTAAAATTACCAGCTGCATCATATGGGTTTATATTTGATGGTGCATTTACAGCATTTAAGAGTACAGAGGCATTTCCATTTTCTGGCAATGTTCTGCGATTAAAATAGGTATAAATAACATTTGTTTTCAATTTCAATTTTTCACTCACATCAGCCCCTAGGGAAACTCTTGCTGTATTTCGTAAAAATCCAGATTTGTCTTCACCTACAATTCCCTCTTGATCTAAATGAGAACCACTTACAGAATACGTAATTTTATCAGATCCTCCAGAAAAAGTTAAATCGTGGCTAATAATTGGTACACCTGTACTTAAAATTTGGTTTTGCCATTTAGTTCCTTTACCAAGTCCACTTACATTTGGATAAGGAGCTGGGTTTCCACTATTAGCGTAACTTTCATTTAATAAGAGGGCATATTCAGTTGCATTCAATGTTGGCAAGATTCGTGTCGATTCTTGAAAACCAGTATAGGTATTGAAAGAAATTTTGCCTTTAGAATTTTTCTTACCCATTTTAGTGGTTATTAATATAACTCCATTTGCAGCGGCTGAACCATAAATTGCAACTTGTGCATCTTTCAGTACAGTAATAGTTTCAATATCATTCGGATTTAATAATCCTAGCTCTCCTATGTAACCGTCTATTATGGTAAGTGGTTTTGCGTCACCATTAGTTGCAATACCTCTAATTCGAATATCCAAAGCTGCTCCAGGAGATCCAGATTGACTTGTTACATTTACACCTGAAACGGTTCCTTGTAAAGCTTGTTCCACGCGTACTGGTTTTAAAGTTTCCAATGTCTTACTATCAACTACTGAAACCGCACCTGTTACTTCTCGCTTTTTTTGACTTCCGTAACCAATAACAACAACCTCATCTAATACTTTTGAGTCTTCTTGCAAAGAAATAGTAAGTGAAGAACTTGCGGCTGTTACTTTAAACTCTAAATTTTTATAACCAATATAAGAAAAGATTAATGTTGCGCCGGGCGCCACATTTTTTAAGGAAAAACGGCCATCAAAATCAGTAGATGTTCCGCCTTTTACATTTTTTAGTTGAACATTAACTCCTGGTATTGGAACACCAGAACTTGCTTCATTAACAACTCCTCCAACATCATATCCTTGGGCAAACCCAAAAGAGGACAGAAAAAGGAAAAGGATTAGTAGATAGTTTGACTTCATAATTTATGTTTTTTGTGAACTCTAAAATTAATCCGTAACAGTGCTAATTATTCAAAAAGAACCTCTACAAAAAACATACAACGCAAAAAATTTAGTATTTAATTCTCAATACTTAAAAAAAGTGTTGAATATTAAGAAGATTTTGTGAAACAATTCATCTTTCAAAAACCAAAAAACCACAACAATAACGTTAATGTTGTGGTAATGTATAGTTGTTTATGAAGAATTTACCTCGACCTATACAGTTAAAACATACTCCACAAGACCTTGTTCATGCGTCAATTCCATTTTTTTACGCAAACGATATCTTTTTATTTCAACGCTTCGAACAGAAATATTTAGGAGCGGAGCAACTTCTTTAGACGATAAATTTAACCTCAAGTAGGCACATAATCTTAAATCATTTGAAGTTAAAGAAGGATGTGCTGCTTTTATCTTTTTCAAAAAATCTTTATCGGCATTATCAAAGGCTTCTTTAAAAACACTCCAGCTATCCGCCTCTGTGATATTTTTATTAATGGTAGAAATTACTGATTTAATACTTCTGTTTCCATCATCCGTATTTTTCTTTAAATCCTCTTTAATGAAGGCCAATAATTCATTCTTACTGTTCAAACTCATTGTTGAAACTGCTAATTCTCTATTCTTTGTATCTACATCTTGTGAAAGTTGCTCGTTTCTAATTCGCATAACTTCTTGTTCATTCTCTAGCTCTTTAATTTCTAACAATAAATTGTTCTCCTCTATCAATTTATCTTCTTGTTCTTGATAATATTTCCGGTACGCTTTATGAATAAAACGAGCCGAAACCAGCACAATAACAAGGTAAATCAATAGAGCAACAGTCGTAAGATACCACGGCTTTTTAATTGTAAAACTATAAGCAACAGACTCTTCCACACTAGCATTTGCATATTTAGCTTGTACCTTAAATACATAATCTCCTGGCGCTAAATTTTTAAAAGTAGCGCTTGTTTTTGAATTCCATTCGCTCCAATCCTCCTGAAATCCCTCTAAAAGATATTGAAACTCAGCGTTGAGATATTTGTTATACTCGGGAACCGTATAATTGAGAGTGATGTTATTTTCATCGTATTTAAACACTCCCGCTTTAAGGATCGAACTATTTTCAATTGGTTCATTTTGCTTGTTTACCCCAACTGAGGTTATTGTAATCGCATAATTCTTGAAACTCAATTCATTTAGGTTCAAAATATAATATCCGTCGGTAGTTCCTATCAAATAATTAGAATTAGAAATTTGTGTAATATTTTCATATCCAAGCATGGAGTTTGTCAAAGAAGATGGAATTGGAATTACATTTTGTTTGAGCTGACTACTAAGTTTACTCAAAGAGAAATAATGAATGTAATTTTTAGAAAACAACCATATTTTATTAGAATTATCAACAATTAACTTTCCTGATGTATATTCTTCCTTAGCGAAAACAGAACTTAATACGGTATCTTTAGTAAACAATTTTGTTTGCTCATTCAACTTGAATATTCCTTCCTTATTTGCATAATAAATAGTTCCATTAAACTTAGTAAGACTCGCATTTTTGCCCTTTGCTGGTGTTTTATAAACTGCGATACGATTTACTTTTCCAAAATTCACATCGGTTTCTACTCGATAAACACCCTTGTATTCATGACTTATATAGACATTCAAGTTTTTTGTAATTTCAAAATATTTAGAAGAATAATTAAATCCAGCTATTTTATTCCTGAACTCCCATGATGAACCTTTTTTTGATAAAACAGATATTCCATAGTAATTTCCCTGTAACAAAATCCCCTTGTTATTAGGCACCTCGCTGAACTTCCAAGTCCCCGATGCCGAAAAAATATTGGTAGCATTGGCATTATTAACTATAAATGTTCCAGAGTCATGTCCGCAAAAAAGCGTACCATCATGAACAAATAAGGACCAAACTTGTCCTTTGGTTCCTTTTACGAATTTGAACGTATCCTTATTTTCGTAATTCTTGTAAAACAAACCTTGATTTGTCCCAACATACAAAAGGCCGTTATGTAATTTTGAAGTGTACACTGTTCCTAAAATCCCCGTATCATCAACATAATTTTGCACGGGCGATTGTAAGTTGATACAGTTAATTCCGTTATCAAGCCCCACCCAGAGATTTTTATCAACGTCCTCAAAAAGAGATAAAGCGGTATTATTGGTCAAACCTTTATTTTGAGTAATGTGATACTTTACTTTTCCACTCGATGAAATAATGTAAATCCCGTTTGAAATAGTACCTAACGCAAAACTTCCATCTGATAAAATTTGACTGCTATAAACGCTGCTAGATGCTAATTCTAAATCAACATCGGTGCTGAACTTAGTCAATTGTGTTCCTATCCGTTTATAGAAACCATTTGATTGTGTTAGAATCAAAATACCTTCCTCAATGGCCATCACATTTACGATCTTATTCTTTAGTAAAATAGGATTATTTGAAACTAAATGCGCCTTACCACTTTCAATTTCAAAAAGTCCTTCGTTGATCGTTTGAAAAAAAATTCCATTTTTAGTCTGAAAAGATTTAGAAATATTGTTTTTTGGAGCAATAATTTTAAACGAACCTGTTTTAGTATCATAAATATAAATGCGGCTTAACGACTGAAAAACCACCCATTGCTCATAATGCAGTATATTCCAAAATTGTTCGTCATCAAGTATTTTATTTTTTAGTGACCTACTCAACGAGGTATACTTCAATTTACCATTTTGCAGACGCGACCAAAAACCAAATTCCATATAACATCCTGTGAAAATTTTGTTTCCAATAACTTTTACAGACCGCACAATAGTCTCGTTTGGTGAAGGATACAATTCCCAACTTGCTCCATTATACTCTAATAATCCCTCGTTATTAGCAAAAAAAACATGATGCTTTTGATCTTGAGCAATCATCCAGTTTTGATTTCCTGCTCCGTAAGTAGAAGAGCTATATTTTACAATAGGCGGAAGCTCTTGTGAAAAGGCACAAAAACTGTATAAAAAAAAAATAAGGTATAACTTTGTTTTCAATGGTAGTGTTCGTTTATTTAACAAAAATAAATCTAAAATAGTATTTATTTATCGGATGAAAAACATAAAAACCAAACAAAGCTAAATTGATTTTTAAAACATAGTTTTAATCATTATTTGTGAGTTGTTCAGTCCTATATCTCTGTTCAAAATTGATTACTTTTGTAAAAATTATCATTTTTATGCAAGTTGACCTTTCTAAACTAGACCCAAAGAAAAATATCATTATAAAAGGAGCGCAAGTACACAATTTAAAAAACGTGGATGTTGCTATACCTAGAAATAAACTAGTGGTTATTACAGGTCTTTCAGGATCTGGAAAATCTAGCTTAGCATTTGATACTTTGTACGCCGAGGGACAGCGTAGGTATGTAGAAAGCTTATCCTCTTATGCCCGTCAATTTCTTGGCAGACTCGATAAACCAAAGGTAGAATATATTAAAGGTATTGCTCCGGCTATTGCAATTGAACAAAAGGTAAATACTACTAATGCACGTTCAACTGTAGGAACCTCTACTGAAATTTATGATTATATCAAATTACTTTTTGCTAGAGTAGGACGCACTTATTCCCCTGTTTCTGGTGTTGAAGTTAAAAAAAATACAGTAACTGATGTAGTAAATGCGGTAAAAAAGCTAGAACAAAACAGTAAATGGTTGTTATTAGCTCCCATTCATTTAGAACCTGGACGCAAACTACAAGATAAACTCAATATTCTCTTGCAACAGGGTTTTGCTAGAATATTGGTAAACAATGAAATGATTAGGTTAGATGCTGTTCCTGAAGATACTAACGACAAAGAAATTTATTTAATAGTGGATCGTATTGTGGTTAACCAAGATCCCGAAGTTGAAGAAGAATTTTACAACAGACTTGCAGATGCGGTTCAAACTGCTTTTTTTGAAGGGAAAGGCGTCTGCTATTTACAAGAATTAAACACCCATATTAAACATACTTTTTCAAATAATTTTGAACTAGATGATATAACTTTTTTAGAACCAAATGTACATTTGTTTAGTTTTAACAATCCTTATGGTGCCTGTCCAGTTTGCGAAGGCTACGGAAACGTTATTGGTATCGATGCTGAACTAGTTGTTCCCAATACTACTTTATCTGTTTTTGAAAATGCTATTTTTCCATGGCGTGGTGATAGTATGAGTTGGTATCGTGACGAGTTAGTTAACAAAGCTTATAAATTTGATTTTCCCATTCACAAACCTTTTTATCAACTTACTGAAGAACAAAAAGAAGTTATTTGGACAGGAAATGGATATTTTCAAGGTCTGAATGATTTTTTTAAAGAGCTTGAAGAAAAAAACTATAAAATCCAAAATAGAGTGATGCTTTCTCGCTATCGAGGCAAGACAAAGTGTACCTCATGTAAAGGAAAAAGACTGCGTGTAGAAGCTTCTTATGTTAAGATTAATCAAAAAACAGTTTCTGATTTGGTTGATTTGCCTATCAAGCATTTGGTTACTTTTTTCAAAAACTTAGAATTAAACGTTTATGAAAAACAAATAGCCAATAGATTGCTAATTGAAATCAACAACAGACTGTCTTTTTTAACTGAAGTAGGTCTTGATTACTTAACACTCAATAGAAATTCAGCGACATTGTCTGGTGGTGAATCACAACGTATTAACTTAGCTACTTCACTTGGCAGTAGCCTGGTAGGATCTATGTATATCTTGGATGAACCAAGCATAGGTTTACACCCAAAAGATACTGAAAGACTAATAAAAGTACTACTGTCTTTAAGAGATTTAGGAAATACTGTAATTGTTGTGGAGCATGACGAGGATATCATGAAAGCAGCAGATATGATCATTGACATTGGCCCCGAAGCTGGTAGTCTTGGTGGAAATTTAGTGGCTCAAGGAACATTTGACGAGATATTAAAATCAACTTCACTTACTGCAAAATATCTGAATGGTGATTTAGAAATCTCAGTGCCAAAAAAACGCCGACAGTTTAAGAATTTTATTGAAATAAAAGGAGCGCGTGAAAATAACTTACAAAATATTGATGTTACATTTCCGCTAGATGTATTAACGGTCATTACTGGTGTTTCAGGTAGTGGAAAAAGTACACTGGTAAAGAAAATTCTTTTTCCAGCTATGCAAAAAAAGCTAGAAAATATTGGTGAAAAAGCAGGTCAATTCTCAGAAATATCAGGTTCTTTTTCGCAAATAAAACATATCGAATATGTAGATCAAAATCCCATAGGTAGAAGTTCAAGATCAAATCCGGTAACGTATATCAAAGCATATGACGACATTCGGGAATTGTATGCCAAAGAAAAACTTTCAAAAGTTAGAGGATACCAAGCCAAACATTTTTCATTTAATGTTGATGGTGGGCGCTGCGAAACTTGCAAAGGAGAAGGATCTATCAACGTAGAGATGGTATTCATGGCTGATGTTCAATTGCCCTGTGAAACATGCCAAGGAAAACGCTTCAAAAAAGAAGTTTTAGAGGTAGCTTTTGAAGGGAAAAACATTCATGAAATTTTAACCTTGACCATAGATGATGCAATTGCTTTTTTTACAGCTCAAAAACAAACTAAAATAACTCAAAAATTGCAACCGCTGCAAGATGTAGGTTTGGGTTATGTACAACTAGGACAATCATCCTCTACCCTTTCTGGCGGAGAAGCACAGCGTATAAAACTGGCCTCTTTTTTAGTAAAAGGAGCCACAAAAGACAAAGCTTTATTTGTTTTTGATGAACCTACAACTGGTTTACATTTTCATGACATCAAGAAATTACTAGCTTCCTTTGATGCTTTAATAGAAAAAGGACACTCCATTATTGTAATTGAGCACAATCTTGATTTGATTAAATGTGCCGACTGGTTAATTGATCTTGGTCCCGAAGGTGGAGAAAATGGCGGAAAATTATTAGCGGTTGGTACTCCAGAGCAGGTGGTAAAAAATAAAGAATCTATTACTGGAACTTATTTAAAAGCAGTTCTAAAATAATAAAAAAAGCCGATACTCTTTTTCAAGTATATCGGCTTTTTTTATTTCTTAGATAAGATTTAGAATCGGTATCCTAAGCTAATTCCGCTTCTTACACCACCCCATGGACCACTTACATTGATCTTAGCACCACGAGCATTCACCTCTGTTTTTATATCAGATAATGGAAGTTCAATGTTATCCAGTTCTTTTTTCAACTCTTGTTGTTCAAATGTTGTTAAGTTTCTATCAGTTATTCCCAGAAAATCACCCTTAGAGGTACCATAATGAGGACCTACAATCCACCAATCAAGGATGATATGTTTGCCTAAATTAAACTGAGCACCTAATTGTAATCCAAAAGAATTAGCCGAAAGCTTACCACCCATAGCTAGATTTTGCTCTGTTACACCTGCAACGTCACTACTAAAAGTGAAATTTACATTGGTAATATCATACCGTACATTTCTGTAAAAAGGAGCTATATAAAAACCCTTCCCGTAACCTTTTCCTAAGTAAAATCTAATCTCTGGAGTAAAAGCTTTGTAACCCAGTTCTGCATTTTCAAAAATACCTTGAGTATCTGCATTATCAGCTGTTAAGTCATTTAATTGTGTTCTAAATGGAACTGCTCCTTTTGGAATAAAACTATACCCTACAACAAGTCCAATGCGCTTAGTAAGACTTCTTTCGTATTGCAACTGATAATTTCCAAAAATTAAACTGGTTAAACTGATTTTAAAGTTGTTTTTTTTTGGAGAAACTACGTCTTCACTGATAGTGATGCGCTCTTTATTATCAATTTCTCCTGGAGATTGTGCAACAGCAATACTAATGTTAAACAGCACGGCTGCAAGGATAAGTAATTTACATTTCATAATGGGTCAATTAAAATATTTGAATATTGATTCAAAAATAAGAAAAATTATCCCATGTAGCATTTTTCCTCAAATGGATTTCCGTCTTCATCTAAAGCTATTAAAATCTTTTTCGCTTTTGATGATACTTGAGTAATATAAATCCATGCAAAAGACCACAGTCCCAGAGTGGCACAAAATATGGCAAAATTATATATGTGGTTTACCTTTTTTTTCTTTTTTAGTAACACCGCATAAGGAAGTTTGTCATTGCGTTCTACAACTACAAACCCTTCTTTGGTTTTTCCTTTCAATAGGGTTGAAAATTTAACTAAATTAGCATCTGTTTGTTCTGCTTGTGAAGTTGTATCTACCATTTGAATTAATACTTTTGTACTATTATATTATTTTATAAAGCAGTACAAAATTACCATCTTAATCACTACCTAACAATACCCACTTTCAGTGATATTTCATTTATTTTTGATCAAAATTTAATCTAAAAACACTGAAAAAAATTAATAACAAGAAATAGACTAAAAACAACTTTAATTTAGCCAATTTAGATCTAAATCAATTTATTACAAAATCTTAATTTTTCTAAGAACAACATTTATTGCTTCATTGATTTCAATAGAGACAACAAATTTGTAATTAACATAAACATACAATATTGTAATCAAGATAGATTTCAATAAAATACTTAAAATAGGATTAAAAGGAAAATCCCAAAAATAAAACAAAAGGAATAATAAAAATGTAATTGCTAATGAATGTAATGTTTGTTTTGTAAAAGGATATAAATGCAAACGTTTGACAACAAAAAGCAACTTAGCAATGCTATATAATGTTATAGAAACCAATGTGGCAAATGCAGAACCCATAATACCGTAAAGCGGAATGAAAATAGCATTCAAACCTATTGCTACAACTACCAAAAAAACTCCTAAAAATAAAACGGCACGATAGTATTTTGTATTGAAAATGATTGCATTATTATTCCCTAGAATTAAATCAAAATACTTTGAAATCCCAATCATAAAAACTACTAATATTCCACCACTATACTCTTTTGGAACAATTTCATACAACTGATTGATATTAACAAAAATTCCTAGCATTACAAAACCACCCACCACTTGAAGATTTATAGATGTTTTTTTATACAATACATTCAGCTCCGTGAGTTTGTTATCATGCATTAATTTTGCAGTAATTGGATAAACAATTTGATGCATAGCTCGACTAGGAACGGATATTACTAAAGCTATAAAGGTAGCAATAGAATAATACGCAATATTATCGATAACCATATATTGATTAAGCATAATTTTATCTCCATCCAAAAGTAAATTGGCAACACTACCTGATAAAATGATGTAAAAAGTGTATTCTAGCAAATCTTTTACGTTTTTTGGAACAGAAATCTGAAAACTAGGCATTTTAATATAAAAAGCATAAGCCATAGTGATTACGAGTGCCAAAAAGTAAATCCCTGCTGTAATATAAATAAAATCAACTATGGTGATCCACTTATAATAAACTCCTACTAATGCTAATAAAGACAATAATCTAAGCCCAACCTCTTTAATAAAATTGCCAAAAACGGAATGCATATGAACTCGCGCCCAAGCATAAAATATTTCAAAATAAGCCATTGACAAACCTATAAACGGTATCAACCAAATAAAATCTTTTACAATTGGATTTTTTTTGGAAACAAAAAACAAAATGTCATCAAAAAACAAAAAACCAATAAAGATTAAGGGAATCGATAATAACAAGGGAAACAAAACGGTAAAAGATAAAAACTGAGCTTTCTCCTCATCAGTTTTGTATTGAGAATAAAACTTGACTAGTGTATTTTGCATTCCTATTGCAAATAAGGGCATAATCACATTTGCCACAGACACAATATAATTGGCAAGAGCGTAATACGTAGCTCCTAAAAAAATAGGATACAAATAAAGTGTATTTAATGCTCCTATCCCAAAACCAGCGTAGGTAATTATGGTATTCTTTAATGATTGATTTAATACTATTCCCATTATTTAATGATTGTAAAACACAAATAGGCTTTACTTTACTATATTTTGTTAAGCAATTGAACTAATTCTTTAGTAAGGTTTTTTCTAGAATAGTTTTGTAAACCAACACCATTGGATTGCAACCTTCCTTCTAAAAATTGATCATAAAAGTCCAAAATTACTCTTTTAAGTTTCATTTTCTCAGAATAGTCAAAAAATACGCCTGTGTTAGTATTGGTAATAATTTCAGCAAAATCAGAATCTTGAGGCCCAATTGCAATAATAGGCCTATTAGAAACCATGTATTCAAAAAGTTTTCCCGGGATAATGCTTTTAGTATCTTCAGAGTTGATTTCAATTAGCAACAAAACCTGTGACTTTCTTTGGTGCGCTATAGCTTCTGCATGTGAAACATAACCCAGATTATTCAAATAAGAATTTAACCCGAATTGAGAAATCGTTTCTAAAACCTCCTGACTAACCGCTCCTATAAGTTTTAGTTCAAAGTGTGATTTAAAACTAGGAATTTCCTCTAGCAGTTCCAGCAGCACTTCCCATAACATCTTTGGATTTCTCTCAGAAAGAAAAGAACCGATGTGCGCCATTGAGAATTTAGAATCCAATCCTTGTTTTTCTACTTGCTCTGTATCAAAACCATTGGTAATGACCGCAATCGGCTTGGTTGTAATTGCCTGAAATTCCGTTTTAGTAGTTTTACTCGTTACAATAACCGTATCAGCAGCATTCAAAACCTGATGCTCTAAAGCTTTATGTTTCTTGGCGGCAAAACTTGATAATCGCAAAGATTTATGATACCCTATTGTGGTCCAAGGATCTCTAAAATCAGCAAACCATTTTAGATTTAATTTTTGTTTTAATTCTAATCCAATAAGATGCAAACTGTGTGGCGGACCCGAAGTTATAATGGTATCAATATCATTTTCTAAAATATATTTTTCTAAAAATGAGACTGATGGTTTTACCCAAAAAATGCGTGCATCTGGTATAAAAAGATTCCCTCTAATCCAAAGAAAAGTTTTATCAAGAAAAGATTGCTTTTTTTGATTAGGAATTATCCCCGAATTCATTTTTTGTGTTTTATTCTTGGATAAAAAAGAGGCCAATTGATAAGGCTCAAAAATCCTATGCTTGATAATAATTGCTTGATCTGACACCTCACTTACAAGATTTTGATCCACAATCGGATAGGTAGGATTCTCCGGAATATAAACAATAGGCTGAACGCCAAAATCTGGCAAATACTTTACAAACTTAAGCCAACGCTGCACTCCTGGTCCTCCCGCTGGTGGCCAATAATAGGTAATTATTAAAATTTTCTTTAATTCCAAAATTATATTTTTGTCGAGATTGTTTTTAAATCCATAAAAAACAGAGTAGTATTTTTATATAATCCTTTGCTTATAAAATATAAGGCTGGAATCGACGGAATTATTAAATAAAATTTAAACTTATACGGATTAAATAAGTACAGCGCTATATACACACCTGTTATAAGCCCTAAAAAAAAAATTATAAATAATATTTGCTGAAACGATTTTAAACCGAATAATTCTCTCATAATTTTAAAAAATATTTTTATTATTTAGTCTCTCCAACTCTTCAATATCTAATTGATCCTTAAGTCTATTTGCTGCTTTTTTAGAAACAATCAAATTATCATAGTCAATGAAAAAAGCAGGAATCCCATCTATATCAATAATATTTGCTTTTTCTAAAAGTGTAGCAAATGGCTCATTTTCTAAACCTTTAATACAAGTCATAACATCCAATCTAAAATTAATATTTAGAGTAAAATCAGTCCAACCGGGAATAAATTGCATGGTATTAATACTTTCAAAATCACCTAAACCAATTTGTTTGATAGCATTTCTCAAATTTGCACGATTAACAATAGTGTCCTCAATGAAAATGTCAATATCTCCTGTGTTTCTTCCGTAGCCGTAAATATTTACTGCAAATCCGCCGACGGTTAAGTATTTGACATTGTTTTCTGACAAGTACTTCCAAACATCTATTATTTGTTTATGTATATTCATTTCAAATTATTTTGATTTTGAATATTTTTTTGCCGATTTCAGCATCTGAGCAAGTTCAATTATCGCTATCAATTTTTCAAAGCGTTGTTGATAGGTCAATTGTCTAGTTTCTTCAATATATCTTGCTTCCATTACTGTTGGATGCGCGTGATTTAATTTTACTTTATCCATAGCATAAAAAGATCTAGAATTTATTAGAAATTTACTAAATCAAATTTACAAATAAATATCAGACAGCTAACGCCTTTTTCTTCCTTTCAAAATAAACACCTCCTACTACAAGAAGAACGATTCCAACTGCACTTATCAGCGTAATCGTGCTGCCTGTTTTTACTACTTGAGGCTCAAACTTAAATTCGATTTTGTGTTTTCCTGCTGGTACTGGTAATCCTCTTAAAAGATAATCAACTCTTAAATGATCTACTTTTTTATCGTCAATATAAGCATTCCAACCATTACCATAATAAGCTTCAGAGAACACAGCAAATCCATCTTTACTATTTTTTGAAATATAGTTTATGTCATTTGGCTTGTATGTAACTACAGCTATTGTAGCCGCACTATCTTTGGCGAAAGCCGTATTTTTTACTTGAAACTCATTTGTATTAATGACAACCGTATTTTTTGAATCTAATTTATCCAAAGCTTTCATTTCGGCATCGGGAGAATTTACCTGTTTCACCTGACTAATAAACCATGCATTACCATTGGCATCAGGGTTAGCCACAGGAAACTCTTTACCTTCCTTATCCTTCTGTATCAAATACTTAACATTAAGCATGTTAAGTACTTCGATATTGTTTTTTACAATTTGGTAATCCAGTAACTGCTGCATCCTTCTTGGTCGCACAGCACTGTAACCACCAATAGATTTATGAAAATAAGAGGCTCTAGCACCCATAATATCTCCTACCTCAAATACTCTATAATTTGAAGTATCTTTTAAAATTTCCGCATCTGATGGAGTTTCTTGGAAAGGAGCTTCTACTTGGTACTTGCTCACAAAATCTTTCCCTGAAACATAATTTTTAGCAACAAAAAACAAGTCAGAAACCATCAATATACCCACAATTACGATCGCTGTATTTTGAGCAAATCTCTCTTTCAAAGAAAGCCATAAAACTCCAGCTACCAGAATGATAAAGAAAGAAGATCGAAGCAAATCAGCACTAAACAAACTCATTCTATCTTCCTTCAAAGCGTTGACAAAATCAGGACCGTAGCTTTCTTGAAAATACGCATCGGTACCACCAGAAAAACTAAACATGCTTTTACATAAAAACAAAATAAGAAGTATACCTAGCGAAAGAATTGTTGTTTCATACAACGATTTCCACTGCGCTTTTTTATCCGATTTGAAATATGATTGTAATCCCATTATTGCAAGTACTGGAAAGCACATTTCTAAAACTACCTGAATAGAGGACACTGCTCTAAACTTATCATACAACGGAATATACTCAATAAAAAAATCAGTTAATAAAGGGAAATTTTTTCCCCAAGAAAGCAGTAAAGAAACAAATGCGCCTGCTAAGAAAACATATTTAATTTTTCTTTGGTCTAAAAACAAAGCCATTACTGCCAAGAAGAAAACTACAATTCCTATGTAAGCCGGTGCAGCTACAATGGGTTGATCTCCCCAATAAGTAGGCATTCCTGATACAAAATCAGTTGCTTGATCCTCTTGAACTCCTTGTCCTATCATGAATTCAAACATGTGACTATCCTTGCCTACTTTTTCATTATTTGAACCTCCAAAAAGACGAGGAGCAATAAGGTTAAAGCTTTCCATTACACCATAACTATATTCGGTAATATAATCTTTAGACATGGATGAAGTAGTCTGGTTTTTAGTCCCATCAGGGTTAAAGGTAAGCTCACTTTTCCCTCTGATACTGAAATTAGTATACTCAGAAGTAGCCAACAAGTTCGTTGCATTTGCACCAAGCGCAAAAATACCAGCAACTGCTAGAGTTACAAAAGAATACAGCAACGCCTTATATTCCTTATCTTTTAGGTATTTGTATATAAAATACCCCGAAAGTATTAAAAGGAAAATCAAGAGATAATACGTCATTTGAAAGTGATTCGCATTGATCTCTAATGCTGTCGCAAAAAGTGTTATCAAACCACCCAACACGTATTTTTTTTGGAAAACCAAAATAAATCCCGCCACAACAAGTGGCATGTACCCAATTGCATGTGCTTTTGCATTATGACCTACACCCAAAATAACAATCAAATAAGTGGAAAATCCAAAAGCCAAGGCTCCGAAGAAGGCTTTTAAAGGATCTATTTTTAGCACTAATAATAACCCATAAAAACCTAAAAAGTAAAGAAATAAATAATCAGCAGGACGAGGTAAAAATCGCAATGCGTCATCCAAAGCTCCAATATAATCATGCGAATACTTAGCTCCTAATTGATACGTAGGCATACCTCCAAAGGCTGAATTAGTCCAATACGGTTCTACATCATTTGTGGCTCTAAAATCGTTTTGCTCCTTGGCCATGCCTGTATATTGAACAATATCCGATTGGAAAATTTGTTTGCCTTGCAAAACTGGGTAAAAGTAAATTAAGGAAACAAGAACAAAACCAAAAATGGCAAGAGCGTGTGGATAAAACTTATTAATTATTTTCAATTTATAATGTATTGGATTTAATAAATGTATTGATATGGTTCGAGCAAAACAGTTTAATCTATTTCTTCGTAGTCCACGTAATCCCCTACTTTTTTAGTTTCGCGAGGTTTTTTTACGTTTTCTGTATTATAAATTATTTCATCTTGCTGCTGCTGCTGCTGCGAATTGTTCCAAGATTTTTGCTGATACTGCTGTTGCATGTTTTGCCCTGCTTTTTCTACTACCTTTTTTATAATTAATGGCAAAAAAAGTTTTGCTAAAAATTTGAATATGTAGTAAAATGCAATGATAAATAAAATTGTATTTAAAACACTTTTAAAAGAAGCTGTTTGCATAAAGGTAATTTTTTCCAAAAATAATAAATTCAGAACTATATTTGGGGACAAAATTAAGATATCATTCTTAATTAAATGATAAATTATAGTACTTTTGAAAAGCTATGTTAGACAAAAACAAAAAAACAATCATGCGAAAATTCAAATCATTCCTTGTAGCGGCTCTTTTTGCAATTCCAAGTATTCAATATGCACAGTACACCGATGAAATAAACTCTAATAGACCCGGAGAAACCATGTCTGCATTTTCAGTGGGAAAATCAGTGATTCAGGTTGAAACAGGGGTTTACGGAATCAATCAAAAACACAATTTATTGGGGTATGAAGCAAATGGTTTTGGCCTTGACGCCACATTGCGCTGGGGTTTGTTTCTGGAACGTTTAGAGTTGATAGCTGATATTCAATATCAAAATGAAACGTATACTTCTTTGTTCAGCAAAACGGCCATTGCTGATTTTAAACAACTTGTATTAGGAGCTAAATATTTAATTTACGACCCTAATAAAAATTATAAGAAAAAAGTAAACCTATATAGCTGGAAAGCAAACAAGGCGTTTCACTGGCGTCAATTAATCCCTGCTGTTTCAGGTTTTGTAGGTGTAAATTATTCGGCAGAGAATAATCCGTATGCGTTTTCAAACAGAAACCCAACCGAAAGTAGATACCCTGCTCAATTCTCGCCAAAAGCAATGTTGATTACGCAAAACAATCTTGGTGACGGAAGATGGGTTTTAGTTTCAAACATCATTGCTGATTATATAGGTACTGAATTTCCTAGTTATAGCTATGCCGTTACCTTAACACGTGGTTTTAATAATAAATGGTCTGGTTTTGTAGAAAATCAAGGCATAAAAAGCGACTTATATGCAGATGCCATTGTGAGAGGTGGAGCAGCTTATTTACTCAACAAAAATATGCAAATAGACGCTTCAATAGGTACAAGTTTAAAAGAGACTCCATCCGCTTTATTTGGTGGAATCGGTTTTTCATGGCGATATGATGGCAAATACAAAGAAGTTCGCATTGATGTAGAACCTGATAAAAAAGAAGCTAAAGCAAAAAAAGTAGCTAAAAAAATTAAAAAAGGATAATAAAAACATTCTAAAACACAACATGATTACAATACACGAAGCCGTATCAAAAAAAGAATTAACAGCGTTCATTAAATTTCCTTTTTCCCTTTACAAAAATAATCCCTACTGGGTTCCGCCGCTTATTGCGGATGAACTCGAAACATTTGATAAAACAAAAAATCCAGCTTTTGAAAATGCAGAAGCCTATTTTTATGTAGCCAAAAAAAACAATGAAATCGTTGGCCGAATTACAGCAATCATAAATTGGAGCGAAGTAAAAAACCAACAGAAATTAAAAGTCCGTTTTGGCTGGTTTGATGTAATTGATGACATCGAAGTAACAAAAGCTCTATTAGAAAAAGTTTACGAACTTGGCAAAAAAAACAATTTAGATCATGTAGAGGGACCTATGGGATTTTCAAATCTTGATAAAGTTGGGGTAATGACCGAAGGTTTTAATGAAATTGGTACCATGATCACGTGGTACAACCATCCTTATTACGCAAACCATTTTAGAGAACTAGGATTTAAAGTTGAGAAAGAATATTTAGAGAGTAAATTTCCTTTTGAAAATGTAAAACTTGAGTTTTTTGAAAAGGCAAATGATTTGGTAAAAAAAAGATATCAATTGAGTCCATTGAACTTCAAAACCACAAAAGAAGTAATGCCGCACGTGGATAAAATGTTTGATTTATTCAATAAATCCTACGCTTCCTTATCCTCTTTTGTAGCTATTTCTGACACACAAAAAGAGTATTTTAAGAAAAAATACATCAGCTTTATTAATCCTGAATTTATAAAGTTTGTAGAAGATAAAGATCATAACATTGTCGCTTTTAGTATCGTAATGCCTGATTTTGCTGAGGCTTTACAAAAATCCAAAGGAAAGTTGTTTCCGTTTGGGTTCTTGCACATGCTCAAGGCTAGAAAACAAAGTAAAAATGTGATTTTTTACCTTATTGGTGTACTACCCGAATATCAAAATAAAGCTGTAACTGCCATTATATTCAAGGAATGTTATGAAACCTTTAAAGAAAAGGGGATTCTAAACTGTTTTAGGACTCCTGAACTTGCGGATAATGTTGCCATTCAAAATCTGTGGAAACATTTTGACCCTCAAGTACACAAAAAGCGTTGTACTTTTAGAGCTGAATTGTAAAAAGCCATCCATAAAAAAACCATCTGTTTAAAAGTAACAGATGGTTTTTATAATTTTAGAATAAGATTTTAAGCGTCTAAATCAACAGTAGTTCTACTTGCAATTTCTTTATAAGTACCATTTTCTAGTTTTTCACGAATAGCTTCAAATGCTGTCAATGTTTCATTAACATCATCAATAGTATGTGTAGTTGTAGGTATCATACGCAATAAAATAATTCCTTTTGGAATTACAGGATAGATTACAATACTCAAAAAGATACCATAATTTTCTCTTAAATCATTTACCATCACCATAGCTTCTGGTACACTTCCTTCAAGATAAACTGGAGTAACACAAGTATTAGTATCACCAATATTAAAGTTTCTCTCTTTTAATCCGTTTTGTAATGCGTTTACGTTTTCCCAAAGTTTATCTTTCAATCCTGGGTTGTTACGCAACAATTCCAATCTTTTTAAAGAACCAATAGTTTGAATCATTGGCAATGCTTTGGCAAACATTTGAGAACGTAAATTGTATTTTAAATAATCAATAATATCTTTATCAGCAGCTACAAAAGCACCAATATTAGCCATAGATTTTGCAAATGTAGAGAAGTATACATCAATACCATCTTGACAACCTTGCTCCTCACCTGCTCCTGCTCCTGTTTTACCTAAGGTTCCAAAACCGTGTGCATCATCAACTAGCAAACGGAAATTGTACTTTTCTTTTAAAGCTACAATTTCTTTCAATTTACCTTGTTGTCCTCGCATACCAAAAACACCTTCGGTAATAAACAAAATCCCACCACCTGTTTCGGTAGCCATTTTTGTAGCACGTTGCAGGTTTTTCTCCATACTTTCAAGATCATTGTGCTTGTAAGTATATCTTTTTCCACTGTGCAAACGTACTCCATCTATAATACATGCATGTGCATCTACGTCATATACAATAATGTCATTACGTGTCACTAAAGCATCAATAGTGGACATAATTCCTTGGTATCCAAAATTCAATAAGTAAGCTGATTCTTTCATAACAAAAGCGGCTAACTCATTTTCTAACTGCTCATGATATTTTGTATGACCACTCATCATTCTAGCTCCCATAGGATATGCTGCTCCATACTGTGCAGCAGCATCTGTATCAGCCTGACGAACTTCAGGATGATTGGCTAGACCTAAATAGTCATTCAAACTCCAATTCAAAATATTTTTACCTCCAAACTGCATTCTTGGTCCCAACTCACCTTCTAATTTTGGAAAAACAAAATACCCTTCAGCTTGTGAAGCCCATTTCCCTAAAGGACCTTTATTGTTTTGAATTCTTTCGAATAAATCTTTTACCATAATATGTAAAGTAATAATTTTAATTTTAAGAAGTTGCAAAAATAATTATTTAAATTTTATAAAGGACTTGAAAGTAAATTTATTTTTCAAGCATTCTATACCTGGGAAAATTCAGTCATTTCAAACCCTAAAATTTAAATATAAAAATACTAAAATTCGAAGAATCCCTTTTTACAGTGCATTTTTGAACAAATCAAATGCTAAACATTCCAAGCATAACACAATAAACTTTGTATATTTGACTTAGTAAAATAAATTTAAATTTATGTCTAACAATACAAAGGAATTAAAACTAGCAGTACTTATTGATGCAGACAACGTTCCCTACAGTAATGTAAAAGGAATGATGGAAGAGATTGCTAAGTTTGGTACGCCTACTACAAAACGTATCTATGCCGATTGGACGAAACCAAATGCTAGCGGTTGGAAAAGTGTATTATTAGAACATGCCATTACTCCTATACAACAATACAGTTATACGGTTGGCAAAAATTCCTCAGATTCAGCCATGATTATTGATGCCATGGATTTACTCTATTCTGACAAAGTAGATGGCTTTTGCATTGTATCCAGTGACTCTGATTTTACAAGACTTGCCATTCGATTGCGAGAATCTGGAATGAAGGTCATAGGAATTGGCGAACAAAAAACACCCAATTCATTCATTGTAGCTTGTGACCGATTTGTATACATTGAAGTCTTGGACGGAGCAATCAAAAAGAAAGAACCAAAAAGAACAGCAACTGATCCTAAAAAACCATCTCCTAAAAGCTTAAACAAAGTAGACCTGCAAACTATAGAATTAATTGAATCTACTATTGAAGATATTGGTGATGATAGCGGATGGGCGTTTCTAGGTGATGTTGGAAATTTAATTGTAAAAAAGAAACCCGAGTTTGATCCAAGGAATTATGGTTTTTCAAAACTAACTCCGATGTTGAAATCCTTAACAGATATTCTTGAAATAGATGAGCGCGACTCTGATAAAAAAGGAATCAAACACGTTTATGTACGTTTACGATTTAGTTAAAATCTCTTCTACTTTTGGTTTCCAAAATTAAAAACATTTTTAACAAGAACTTATCCATTTTGAATGCAATCCCTTTTCAAATTGAAATTTAATATATGAGAACAAAATTTTTCCTTTTTGGTTTCCTTTCTTTGTTAGTAAGCGTGATCATAAACATCTATTTTCAAAAAGCGTACTTCCTCAGTTTCATTTTATTCTTAATACTAATTGTTGGAGTTTACAACAGCGTACAAACAAAGCATACCATATTAAGAAACTTTCCTGTTTTAGGATACTTTAGATATTTATTTGAAAGTATAGCTCCAGAAATTCAACAATATTTCATAGAAAGAAATACAGATGGCAAGCCTTTTTCAAGAAATGAAAGGTCATTGGTGTACCAAAGAGCAAAAAACTTAAGCGCTACAACGGCTTTTGGAACACAATTACATCTTAATCAAACCGATTACGAAGGCATCAAGCACTCCATATTTCCTGTAAAAGTCAATGAAGAGCTACCCCGAGTAGTTGTAGGAGGTCCAGATTGCAAACAACCGTATTCAGCATCATTACTCAATATATCCGCGATGAGTTTTGGTTCTTTGAGCGAGAACGCAATCATTGCCCTTAATAATGGTGCAAAGAAAGGCGATTTTTATCATAACACAGGCGAAGGAGGTTTAACGGAATTCCATCTTCAAGGCGGAGCAATTGTTTGGCAAATAGGAACTGGATATTTTGGATGTAGAGATGATCATGGAGCATTTGATGTTCAAAAATTTTCAGAAAAAGCAAACCTCCCATCTGTAAAAATGATAGAAATCAAACTATCACAAGGTGCTAAGCCCGGTCATGGCGGAGTACTTCCTGCAAGTAAAAACACTCCATTAATAGCTAAGATACGAGGCGTAGAACCACATACTACTATTCTATCACCACCGAGCCACTCTGCTTTTCATGATGCTAGTGGTTTGATACAATTCATAAACACACTTAGAACGGCATCAAATGGAAAACCCATTGGCTTTAAACTTTGCATTGGAATAACCGAAGAATTTGAAGCTATTTGTCAAGAAATGATAGCACAAAATTGTTTTCCAGACTTTATAACGGTTGATGGTGCAGAAGGGGGAACCGGTGCTGCACCACTAGAATTTTCTGACGGAGTAGGAATGCCATTAGAACCAGCGCTTATTTTTGTAAACAAAACATTGACCCAGCTCCACATAAAAGATAAAATAAAAATTATCTCTAGCGGTAAAATCATTACCGGTCATGCCATTTTAAGGGCTATTGCCATGGGAGCAGACATTTGCAATACAGCTAGAGGATTTATGTTCTCGTTAGGATGTATTCAAGCATTAAAATGCAACAATAGTACTTGCCCAACAGGAGTAGCCACTCAGGATAAAATGCTCATGAAAGGATTAGTGGTAACCGACAAGTCTGAAAGGGTTTATCATTTTCACCACAATACGTTGCATGCTGCAAACGAACTTTTGGCAGCGTCAGGAAAATCTAGTTTTCAAGATGTTGACAGTAGCATTTTTATGCGTGGTGATGAGTTTACCAAATTATCTGATCTGTATTTCCCGGATAATTTGACTCGAGTTTTTAATTAAAAAAAGTACATTTAAAATTCTTAACTAAAATCATGAAAATAGTTTTCGCTTCTAACAACAAAAATAAAATCATAGAACTTCAAAGCATGCTTCCAGATAGCGTAACTATATTGAGTCTAGAAAGTATAGGGTGCCATGAAGAAATTCCAGAAACAGCATCAACAATTGAAGGGAATGCCGTTTTAAAAGCAAATTATGTAACTCAAAAATACGGCTACGACTGTTTTGCAGATGATACAGGTCTTGAGGTACTAGCACTAGATGGTGCTCCAGGAGTTTACAGCGCCAGATATGCCGGTGAGCAACGTAATCCTGAAAACAATATGAATCTCTTATTAAAAAATTTAACAGATAAAGAAACTAGAGCAGCACAATTTAAAACCGTAATCGCTTTAAATTTAAAAGGAGAACAACATTTATTTATTGGTATTGCCAAAGGAGAAATTACGTTAGAAAAAATTGGTAATCAAGGTTTTGGTTACGATCCCATATTCCAACCAGAGGGATATATCGAAACTTTTGCTCAACTACCATTAGAACTAAAAAATGAAATTAGCCATAGAGGTAAGGCAACAAAACAACTATTAGCGCATCTAAAAAACAAAAGTTAAGCAAAAACAATAAAAATTTACTTGAAAAACATAGTTGCAAAGCTATATTTTTTGTATCAAAAATAGTCCCAAATTGAACAACAAACCATAACTTTCTGATAATCAAATTATAATAAATCATTAAATCTTGAAATAGCATTAGTTTATATGAATAATTTAGAGTAATTTTGCACCCTATTTTAAAAATACATATGAACAAATTTGAACAATTAGGATTGAGTGAATCGTTACTGAAGGCGGTTTTAGATCTAGGATTTGAAAATCCGAGCGAAGTACAGGAGAAAGCGATTCCCCTATTATTGGAAAAAGATACAGATATGGTTGCGTTGGCTCAGACAGGGACAGGGAAAACGGCAGCTTTTGGTTTTCCAGTTATCCAAAAAATTGATGCTAACAACAGAAACACACAAGCATTAATTTTATCTCCAACACGCGAGTTGTGTTTGCAGATTACCAACGAACTTAAAAACTACTCTAAATACGAAAAAGGTATTAATGTAGTAGCCGTTTACGGAGGAGCTAGCATCACAGAACAAGCGAGAGACATTAAAAGAGGAGCACAAATTATTGTAGCAACTCCAGGAAGAATGCAAGATATGATTAATAGAGGTCTAGTAAACATTACTGGAATTAACTATTGTATTCTTGACGAAGCTGACGAAATGTTAAACATGGGTTTCTACGAAGATATCGTAAACATCCTTTCAACTACACCAGACGACAAAAACACATGGTTGTTTTCTGCAACAATGCCTGCTGAAGTAGCGCGTATTGGAAAACAATTCATGACTGATCCTATTGAAATTACAGTTGGAGCTAAAAACTCAGGTTCTGCTACCGTTTCTCACGAATTTTACCTTGTAAATGCACGTGACCGTTACGAAGCTTTGAAACGTTTGGCAGATTCAAACCCAGATATTTTCTCTGTAGTTTTTTGTCGTACCAAAAGAGATACACAAGCTGTAGCAGAAAAATTAATTGAAGACGGATACAGTGCTGCTGCATTACACGGTGATTTATCACAAGCACAACGTGACGGAGTTATGAAATCTTTCCGTGGTCGTCAAATTCAAATGCTTGTTGCTACTGATGTAGCTGCTCGTGGTATTGATGTGGATAACATTACTCACGTAGTAAACTACCAATTACCTGATGAAATTGAAACGTACAACCACCGTTCTGGTCGTACTGGTCGTGCAGGTCGTTTAGGAACATCGATTGTAATTGTTACCAAAAGTGAATTGCGTAAAATTTCATCTATTGAAAGAATCATCAAGCAAAAATTTGAAGAAAAATCAATTCCATCTGGAATCGAAATTTGCGAGATTCAATTACTTCACTTAGCTAACAAAATTAAAGATACAGAGGTTGATCACGAAATTGATACGTACCTTCCTGCAATTAATAGCGTACTTGAAGGCTTAACAAAAGAAGAATTAATCAAGAAAATGGTATCGGTAGAATTCAACCGTTTTATCAACTACTACAAGAAAAACAGAGACATTTCAACTCAATCAGGTGAAAGACGTGAAAGAAGTGATGATAGAGATGGTGCTCCAAGAGAAAACAATAATGGCGGAGCAACTCGTTATTTTGTAAACATTGGTTCTAGAGACAACTTTGATTGGATGTCATTAAAAGACTATTTGAAAGAAACATTAGACTTAGGTCGTGATGACGTTTTCAAAGTAGATGTAAAAGAAGGATTCTCTTTCTTTAATACTGATCCTGAGCATACTGATAAAGTAATGGAAATATTGAATAACGTTCAATTAGAAGGACGCAGAATCAATGTTGAGATTTCTAAAAATGACGGTGGCGGAAGACGTGACCACAACGGAAGAAGTTCTGGTGGAGGTTTTGGCGGCGGAAGAAGTTCAGCTCCTAGAAGAGAAGGAAGTTTTGCTCCAAGAAGAGAAGGTTCTGGGGGATTTAGAAGCGATAGAAGTTCAGCACCAAGAGAAGGTGGATTTAGAAGCGACAGAGGAGCAGCTCCAAGAAGAGAAGGTGGTTTTTCATCTGATCGACCTAGAACTGAAGGATCATCTGATAGAGCACCTAGACGTTCTGAAAGCTTTGGTGATGCACCAAGACCAAGAAGACCAAGAAGAGACTAAGTTTAGTTAATATTCTTATAATTATACTGGAACTACAAAATATTTAATCCTGATTTATTACTTTTAAAGTCTTAAATTAGAGTATGAAATATTTTGTAGTTTTTTTATTTACTGTATTCTCAATTACAGCACAATCTCAAGTCAAAGAACCTTCTCAAAAAGTAGATGGAATTATTCTTAGTAATACAACTAAACAACCTTTATCAAGTGTAAACATCATCAACATCAACAAAGTGCGAGGTGCCACAACTGATGAAAGCGGACATTTTGAGATTGACGTACAAGTCAATGATACCTTACACATTACAAGTCTAGGTTTTCAGTCTTTACGAGTACGCGTCACAAATGACTGGATCAAAAATAAAAGCACCAAAATTCAACTTACAGAGAAAGCCATTGCGCTTGAAGAGGTTATCATTAGACCCTTTAACCTAACAGGATATCTTGAAGTAGATACCAAAATAATTCCCGTAAAAGAAAATTACCGTTATAGCATTTCTGGTCTTACCCAAGGTTATGAAGCTGGTCAATACTCTCCAAATGCTTTTGGAAAAGTTCTGGGTTCCATATTCAATCCAGCTGATATGCTTTATAATTTTTTTGGTAAAAATCCAAAAGAGCTGAAGAAGTTAAAAGAAATGAAAAAGGATGACACGGTACGAAAATTATTAGAATCAAAATATGATAGAGAAACTATCGCTGTACTGTTAGGGATTGACAAAGACGAAATTCCTGAAATTTTACAACGTTGTAATTACTCTGAATCATTTATTAAATCGGCTAACGATTTACAAATAATGGATGCTATTAGTGGCTGTTATGAAGAATATAAGATCTTGAAGAAAAAATAAATTTCAACATTTCTTAAGTAAAACCAATCAATCCTCAATTCAAAAAAATTGGGGATTTTTTAATTAAATAGGTAATAAATCAAAATAATACATACATTTACTAAATTGAACATTAACCACTAAATATATTATCATGGCAAAAAGTCAGGATGCGAAAAAGACTGCGAAAAAAGAGCCTTTAAAAACCGCTAAAGAAAAGAAAGAAGAAAAAAGAGAAAAGAAAAATGCTCCTAAAAGAGATTAATACTCAGTTTACAGTCTCAGTTTGCAGTTCTTTAAAACTGAATACTGAGACTGTTCCTGAATACTAAGATTATTTAACTGGAATATTTGCTAAAATTTCTACAAAAAATTTCCAGAATTTTTGTGATGACGAAATACTAGCTCTCTCATCAGGTGAATGTGCACCATGAATAGTTGGGCCAAAAGAAATCATATCCATCACAGGATAATTTGTTCCTAAAATACCGCATTCAAGTCCTGCATGACAGGCAACTACTCTAGGTTTTTCACCGTTTTGCTTTTCATAAAGAGGAACTAAAACATCTAAAATTTCCGATTTAGAATTTGGAGTCCATCCAGGATAAGAACCTGAAAATTCAACTTCACAACCCATTAATTCAAAAGCTGATCGCAACCCATTTGCCAAATCAAATTTTGAAGTCTCTACAGAAGATCGCGTTAAACATTGTACCGAAAGTTGCCCATCTCCTAAAACTACTTTTGCAATATTATTTGAAGTTTCAACTAGATTTTCAAAATCAGCGCTCATGCTGTACACTCCATTATGAGCAGTATACATGGCTCTCACAAAATAAAACTGAGCAATTGACGGCATAACCTTAGCAGGAGTTGTTTCTAATTTTTCAAAAACAACTTCTAGATTAGGCTCCGTAGTTTTTAGTTCGGCTTTTATTTCGTTTACAATTTGATGCATGTCAAACACAAATGCTTCGTCATACACCTCTGCAATGATTACTTTCGCTACACTTTCTCTTGGAATAGCATTGCGCAAACTTCCTCCTTTAATTTCAGAGATTTGCAACCCAAAATTATCAAAACCATCAAACAATAAACGGTTCATTATTTTATTGGCATTGCCCAAACCTTTATGAATATCCATCCCAGAATGACCTCCTTGCAAGCCTTTCACGGTAATGGTATACCCCACAGAACCTTCAGGAGTTTCCTCTTCATCATATTCTGCTGTTGCTGTTACATCTATTCCACCAGCGCAACCGATATCAATTTCATCATCTTCTTCAGTATCTAAATTCAGTAAGATTTGACCCTGTAAAACACCACCTTTTAAGTTAAGAGCACCAGTCATTCCGGTTTCTTCATCTATAGTAAACAAGGCCTCAATAGCAGGATGAGGAATATCTTTACTTTCTAGAACAGCCATGATAGCAGCAACTCCTAAACCATTGTCAGCACCTAAAGTCGTACCTTGCGCACGAACCCAGTCACCATCAACATACATGTCAATTCCTTGTGTATCAAAATCAAAAACAGTTTCTCCGTTTTTTTGATGCACCATGTCTAAATGTCCTTGAAGCACAAGTGCTTTACGGTTTTCCATACCTGGAGAAGCCGGTTTTCTTATGATTACATTTCGAATTTCATCCTCAAAAGTTTCAAGTCCCAGGCTTTCGCCAAAATTTTTCATGAAAGCAATGACACGATCCTCTTTTTTAGAAGGCCTTGGCACCGCATTTAAATCTGCAAACTTATTCCAAAGTGCTTTTGGCTCTAGATTTCTTATTTCTTGACTCATATTGGTAATTGATATTTTATTTTATGAATACAAAGTTACAAAGTTTAAATTCCAATAGGCACTAATTAATATTGTAATTATATTTACAACTCAAATTTTTTATCTTGAAAACAAAATATTTTCTCCCGATTTTTTTCCTCATCCAAATTATATTGCTCCAAATTGCTCCTTTTTATTCGGAACAAATAGAGCGCTGGTACAGCAATGGCATGTATCCCGTATTATCTCAGTTCTTGCGCACAATCTTAGGAAGGGTTCCTTTTTCAATTGGTGATTGTCTTTATTTTATTTTGATTTTTTGCGTTTTGAGATGGTTTTGGAACAACCGAAAAGCTTATAGATCCCAGTGGAAAAATACACTTTTAAGTATACTAAGTTTTACATCTGTGCTCTACTTTTTGTTTCATGTACTCTGGGCACTCAACTACTACCGTGAACCGCTTTTTGAAAAAATGAAAATTAAAAACGAATACACGGATGCCGATTTACTTGTTTTTACAAAAATGATTATTGCAAAAACAAATGCCCTTCAATATAACATTACTACTAATAAAGGTTTAAAAGTTTCCATTCCGTACACACAAGAACAAATTTTTAAAAAGAGCTTGAACGGTTATCATGCCATTGCAAAAAAGCATTCTTTTTTTAAATTCAATACTCTTAGCACCAAAAAATCATTATTTAGTCTACCCTTGACCTACATGGGATTTGGAGGATATTTAAATCCTTTTACAAATGAAGCTCAAGTAAATGATCTCGTACCGCTGTATGGTTTTCCTATGACTGTAAATCACGAAATGGCACACCAAATGGGTTATGCTAGCGAAAGCGAATGTAATTTCATTGGGTTCCTAGCTTGTGTTGAAAATGAAGACACGTTCATTCAATATTCCGGCTACAGTATGGCTTTACGCTATTGTCTGGGAAATTGGCAAGTACGAGATGAAGGTATTTACAAACAACTACTAAAAACCATACATCCTGGTGTTTTAAAAAACTACAAAGAAAGTGAGCAATTCTGGAAGCAATACGACACCTTTATCGACAAAGGTTTTCATGCTTTTTACGATCAATTCTTAAAAATCAATCAACAAAAAGACGGCATGGAAGGCTACAGTAAATTCGTGAATTTGATGGTGAATTATTATAAAAAGGAATCACGGTCCTAAGGTTCGAAAGTAAAAAGTCATAAAGTAAAATGACTTTCCTGCTACAACTTATTGCTTGAGATAGATTAAAATATTCACAACAAGATGCCAAGAATTTAGAGTACTATTCAACTGAGTTTATTTCATTTTTTTTCACATTTATGCAAGTAAAAAACAAGCAACTCCAAAAGACTTTAAGCATTAGAATTTAAAACTTTCGAAAATTATAACTCGTCACTAGTAAAAGTAGTAAAGCTTTTCTTTTTATACGGTCTAATAATGAGCCTTCCCTCACGATCAAAACGAATGTAATTGTACACCCAATTCAGGAATACAACGGCTTTGTTCTTGAAACCAATGAGCGAAAACAAATGGACAAACATCCAAACAAACCAAGCAAAGACACCATTAAAATGATATTTAGGCAAATCGACCACAGCTTTATTCCTGCCAATGGTAGCCATAGAACCTTTGTCATTGTATTCAAATGCTTCCAAGGGTTCCTTTTTGAGTAATCGTATTATATTCGTGCCCAATACTTCGCCTTGTTGCAAAGCAGGTTGAGCCATCATGGGATGCCCTTCTGGATAGGCAGCTGATACCATAGACGCAATATCGCCAATAGCAAATATATTTTGATAGCCATGAACCTGACTGTATTCATTGACTTTGATTCGCGCTACTTTTTCAACCAATGATTTTCCATCTAAACCGGCAACTAATGCACCTTGAACACCAGCGGTCCATATTACGGTAGCGGTATCAAAAGTCAAATCAGAATTGGTTGTAATGGTACGTCCATCATAATTGGTAACACGAACGTTTTTCCAAATCTTAACTCCTAAACTTGTTAAGAATTTCTCAGCAGCTTGAGATGATGCTTCGCTCATGGTATTTAAAATTCGATCACCACTTTGAATTAAATTTATTTCCATTTTAGCAATATCCATATCCGGATAATCTTTTTGTAAAATGGCTTTTTTCATCTCGGCAAGAGCACCAGCAAGCTCTACTCCTGTTGGTCCACCTCCTACTAAAACAAAATTGATCAAACTATTTTGTTCCGAAACATCTTTGGTAAGCACTGCTTGTTCAAAATTCTCTAAAATGAGACTTCTTATATTGAGTGACTGCGGTATGGTTTTCATGGCCATACTGTTGCGTTCTATTTCTTTATTTCCAAAATAATTCGTTTTGGAACCCGTAGCAATAACCAGATAATCATAGTTTAATTCTCCAATTTCGGCAATTACTTTTTGATTTTTGGTGTCAATTTCCTGAACATTGGTCAATCTAAAATAAAAATCATCATATTCCTGAATCACTTTTCGAATAGGATATGCAATAGACCCTGCCTCTAATCCGCCAGTAGCCACTTGATACAACAAGGGCTGGAACGTATGGTAATTGTGTTTGTCCAGTAATACTACTTGCACTTTTTTATTCTTTAATTTTTTTGCCAAGGCTATTCCCGCAAATCCGCCACCGATGATGACCACTCTGGGTAAGGATGAATGAGGTATGTTCATTGTAATGTATTGACTGTTTGATTCCAAATATACAAAGATATTTTAGAGTACCTCAAACTCTGGTAAATTGTCAAGTACTATTGCTTGCAAAAATTTCTTTCCACAAAAAGAGTTTCTTTACCAAGGTCTTTTATCTCCATAACTATTTTAATTTTAGAATATAACTGTATGACCAGGCAATAATTGTGTTTAAATCAATTAGCATTCTCTTAAAACAATTCCTATTGAAAAAGCCACTTCCTAAACTTAGGAGACAACAATACTAATCTAATTAAAGAATATTACTTCATTAAGCCATAGGATTGCATTAAACAATTGGTAAATGGGCATTTAATAATGTACTTTTGCAAAAAAAATACACTTGTGAATTACCTTTCAGTAGAAAACATATCGAAATCATTTGGAGAAAGAACCTTGTTTAAAGACATTTCTTTCGGGATAAATAAAGACCAAAAAATTGCTTTTATTGCCAAAAACGGTTCTGGAAAAACCACGATCATGAGCATTATCAATGGTCTTGAAGAAGCAGATTCTGGCCAAGTTGTGCTTAGAAAAGGGATTAAAATGGCGTTTTTGTCCCAAAACAATAATTTGCAAGACGAATTGACTATTGAAGAAAGCATTTTTGCCTCTGATAATGAAACGCTAAAAGTCATTGAAGCCTACGAAAAAGCATTGGAAAACCCCGAAGACGAAGAGGCGTACCAAAAAGCTTTTGATGGTATGGATCAGCATAATGCGTGGGATTTTGAAACACAATACAAGCAAATTTTGTTTAAATTGAAATTAGAAAATTTCAAGCTTAAAGTAAAAAACCTTTCGGGTGGACAAAAAAAGCGTCTATCGCTAGCCATCATTTTGATCAATCGTCCCGATTTGTTAATTCTTGATGAACCTACGAATCACTTGGATTTAGAAATGATTGAATGGCTCGAAAGTTACTTTGCCAAAGAAAATATTACCCTATTCATGGTGACGCACGACCGTTTTTTCTTAGAGCGTGTGTGTAATGAAATTATAGAACTAGACAACGGAAAATTATACCAATACAAAGGAAATTACTCGTATTATTTAGAGAAAAAAGAGGAACGCATTGCCTCAGAAAATTCTAGTGTTGATAAAGCACAGAATCTTTTTGTTAAAGAATTAGAATGGATGCGCCGTCAGCCAAAAGCGAGAACGACCAAATCAAAATCGCGTCAGGATGATTTTTATGAAATCAAAGAAAAAGCACAAAGCAGACGCCGTGAGAACAAAGTAGAGCTTGAAATTAACATGGAACGCATGGGAAGCAAGATTATTGAGCTTCACAAAATTTCTAAAAAATTCAAGGACCATGTGATCATGGACAACTTTAGTTTTGATTTTCAACGTGGTGAACGTATTGGTATCATTGGTAAAAACGGAACAGGAAAATCGACTTTCTTAAATTTATTGACAGGAACTTTGCCACTTGATGGCGGGAAAGTGGTAGTAGGTGAAACCATTAAAGTTGGGTATTACACACAAAGCGGAATCAATCCTAAACCGGGTCAGCGCGTTATTGATGTGATCAAAGAATACGGCGAATTTATTCCGTTGATGAAAGGAAAGTTAATTTCGGCATCGCAATTATTAGAACGATTTTTATTTGATGCTAAAAAGCAATACGATTTTGTAGACCGATTGAGTGGTGGCGAATTGAAACGCTTGTATTTGTGTACTGTTTTGATTCAGAATCCAAACTTTTTGATTCTCGATGAACCAACCAATGATTTGGACATAGTAACACTTAATGTACTAGAGAGTTTTTTACTAGATTATCCAGGTTGTCTTTTAGTGGTTTCTCACGATAGATACTTTATGGATAAAATTGTGGATCACTTATTCATTTTTAGAGGTAACGGTGTTGTGGAAGATTTTCCAGGAAACTACTCTGATTTTAGAGCCTATGAAGACAGTGCTGATGTTGCTCAAAAAGAGGAAAACAAAGCCGAAAAGAAAGACTGGAAACAAAACAATCCAACTGGAAATTTGACTTTTAATGAGCAAAAAGAATTCCAGAAAATAGAACGAGAAATCAAAGATTTAGAGATTCAAAAAGTAGCTATTGAGCAACTTTTTTCGGATGGGAAAATTACGGATGCTGATATTGAGAAAAAAGGAAATGAATTGCAAAACCTCATCCAAAAGATGGAACTTAAAGAAGAACGTTGGTTTGAATTAAGCGCCAAAATGGAAGGTTAAAATTAGTATTCAGTTACAGTTTGCAGCTGGGAACATTATTACTATTTAGGATTAAATCCACAACAAAATTTTGATTTTGTTATGGATTTTTTTTGCATAAAAAAAAAAATGACTGGTAAGAAATATTACATTGAATTAAAAGCCCGATCGGTGTTTTGTAGTTTATTTTATATATTTTTGAGAAATTTAATTTTTGATTTTTGCCAGACTAACGCATCTCAATAAAGCAGATTGAATTGATCTCATGAAATAAATATACAAGTTGCATAAACAGTTTAAAAAAATGAACGAATAGACAAATTAAAGGAACAATATTTTAACCAAAACTATATGCAAGAAGAAGTAAAAAAACACACCAAAAAAATTTACAAAACCATGACAAATGAAGAACACACTTTGGGAGAGAAATCAAAAGAAATCATCATAGAAATTTTTATAATCGTTTTTGCTGTAACACTTTCAATATGGCTACACAGTTGGAGTGAACACAGACATCAACAAGAAGAAGTAGCCGTGTTTCTTGGGAATTTAAAGAATGACTTACTGAATGACATAGAAAATATCAACTTTGAAAAGAAAGGATATCAAAAGTCAAACAAAGGCTATAAAAAAATTTTAGCACTAACTACTCTGCAACTTGACAGTATTTATAAGTCTAAAAATGTGGTTGATTTTCCAATTTATTCACATGGACAAATAATGAGTATAGGTAATTATGAAGGTTTTAAGTCAAGTGGCAAAATAGGCTACATTGAAGACGAAAAATTAAAACAGAAAATCTTAAATTATTACCAAATATCTGTACCTGCAGTTAACGAAGTTAATAAAATTTATAATGATTTTCTGTTCAAGTGTTTTGACAAAATGATAGAAAATGCAGATAAGCCTGAAGAAAAAATGTATGCAGATCCAAAATTTAAAAAGACAATAGAATTTCTTATAAAAATAGGTAATAATAACATAAGGGTTTATGACCAAAACACAAAACCAGAGGCATATGAGCTTATTAAAGAAATTGACAAAGAACTTCAAAAATAAAAAACATACGGGTGCGCCGTATAGTAAGACTGTTAATTTTGTAGTAAATTAACCTTTATTTCTTTCAAGATATTTTTTTTTGATAGAAAATAATAAGTTACGAAGTTCGCAATCTTACAAAGCTTTGGAACACTGACTTCTAGTTATAAGGACTAAACTTATGCAAGTTAAATCCACAGCGGATTAGTGCCAATTGCTTAATAGTTCTAAACTTACTCATGCTGACTGAATTTGAAATCGATGAAATTTTAAAATCAATATTAAACCTAGCGTAAATCAAAACGTTAGCTTCAATAATGTGTGCTAGATTTCTAAAAAATTGGAAATTATAAAAACTAAAATGAAAAAAATGAAAAAATTATTTATTGCCAGCATTCTTTTGTGTTCAATGTGTGCGTCAGCTCAAGATGACTATGTCATAAAAAAAGACGGGACTAAAATTCTAATAAGAAATGAAGTCTACCATCATTCTACTTTTGGGAAACTACGTTGCTACTTTTCAGACATAAAGGGTATACAGTTTGAAAAAGGAATTGAATTAGATGAAATAGAAAAATTAGTTACAGGCGACATAACTTACATACCATTTAAAGAAAGTGAAAAAAGAAATAAAGACTTAATGCTATACAAAGTTGTTGCAGAATCTGACGATAAAATATTGTTATTAGCCTTTTATCCACCTGCTATTCAACCTTCGTACGCTCCAGAATACTATTTATGGTATC
>NZ_JBWJVJ010000025.1:0-40386 GCF_056428925.1 Flavobacterium sp. GNP011
CTCCGACTCAGCGAGTCTCTGCCGAGTACCACGGACAAGCACGAATCGATTTCACATTTATTGTTAACGTGTTCTCCACCAATGCTAAAAATTCCTTTTTCAATTTGTCCAACTCCACCTTTTGGTCTGCTACCGCTTTCTATAAACAAAGTTAAATTTTTTAATTTTAATGTTTCAAATTTACCATTAAGCAAAGAATTTCCTATTTGCCTAAAATATGCTTGTGAATATTCGCTATCAAATCTATCACTTGAAAGTTCGCTAAATTTTACATTAAATACTCTATTGATTAATGAATTATCTTTTATGGGTAATTCAATTTCTAATTCATTCAAAAGATAAGTATCTATACTTTTTAGTAATTTTTTAGCTTCTTTTTCTTTAAGTTGTTTTTCATTAAATGCTTCGTTGTAAATTGAAACTATTAATTTTTGTTGTTCAATTGACGGAAGCGGAATTTTTATTTTTCTAATATCTTCAAGATGCAAATCGGGAACTCCTGCTCCTTTAATTACTCTTTCGTATTGTGTATATGCAAGTTCAGAATTTAAAAAGATTTCTAAATATTTTGATAAGATTTTTTCGTTTGGTCGAAGTAATGCCAAACTAACAAAAATTTGAAATCTCTCCTCGGTTTCAACAGTAGAGGCATAACCAAAAGTAGCACCTATTTTGGTTAATAAAACATCGCCTTTCTTTGGTTTACATCTTTTGTCAAGTTTATTAGCTTCTTCTTCTGAAATATATTTTGTTTTGTTTAAATCAATTTTTGACTTTCTTACATCTTTAACACTAATAAACTTGATTCCTTTGTTTATATAAATAGGTGTAAAATGTGTGCCATCGCTTATCAAGTCTGTAACTTCTGATAAATGCAAAACAGGAAGTTTTGAAGCATTAATTTTTATTACATTGTCAATATATTTTTTAGTGTAAAATTTTGGTTCTAATCTGCTCTCTATTAAAGAGCGATTTATTAAAAATGCACTATCGGTATTAATTTTAGTATCCAATTTATACATTTTCATTTTTTTTAAATGTAAAACCTCGGTCTAAAAGAATATCTTTAATGTTGTCGTAAATAATAACTTCCAACGAATGAATTGCATCTTGATTATATTTATGACAAGTATTTTGCTCATAATCAAAAGGAGAGCGAGTAGTGTCGCTTTCTCTTTTTACCATTACAACAATTTTATTTGAATCATTTTTTGCATAACCTAATTCAAAAGCAACATTTACATTTCGATTACTAATATCTGCAATAAAAATATTTGATTCATTTATTTGCTCAATCATTTTATTGTTAATATTATAACTATCTCCTTGATGTTGCATAATAGGAAAAAGTGAAATTTTAATTTGATTGTTTTCTGCTAATATTTTGTCTATTACTCTTTTATATGCTTGGTTATAAGATTCAACTTCTGCCACACTATAATATGGCATTGCTACAAAAACCTTTATAGTTTGGTCAGAAACTTTGTCAAAAATATCTATTAATGTTTGATAGGTTGCTTCTTGAATTTCAAAAATGTGATGTTTTAAAACCCACTCTTTGAAAAAATTAAATTTTGGTTTGTCCTTAACGTTGTAATAAAGTAAAGCAGTAAATAATCCTTCACTATTATTTCCTTTTAATTTATCTTGAGTTTTGTATAATTCATTTACTGACAATAGAGCTTCCCTAACTTCGGTTACAAGTTCTTCATCAGAAATAGTGCCTAACAAACTCTCAAAAATACTTTTAGAAAGACTTCTAAAATTATTATGAAGCAAATGATTAACTCCTTTTAATAAACTTGGGTCTTCAATTTGGTTATATAGTTTTCTAACCAAAACGCCACTTCTACCAAATATTTTCTCTAATTCTTCGTCTTCAAAATGCTTTTCGTCATTTATAATTACACGAAGATTTTGTTCTAATGTTAATGGTTCAGTTTTTGAATTTATGTTATAAAAAACTACTTTTTCAAACTTTTCAAAACTTGTATCTGAAACTTTATCCATTTTACCAGTTGCAGGATTGAATTTTTCTTCAAACGTTTCCTCAAAAAGAACAATACAAAACGGAATATTCATAGTTGTTATTCTATCCGATTTTATTTCTTCGGCAGCCGTTAATCTATGATTACCATCAATTCTGTGCAATGGGTGTCTATTTGCTTCAATTAATTCTGCAAGTTCTGTATCATCAAATTCAATTTCAACAATATTTATTTCGTTTGTTTCATTTACATCAAAATTCTTTTGTGATACAATTGATGAACGAACTTTAATTTTATCAATATTAGAATTAAAATTATTTCCTTTTTCAATTAATTGAATAGGTGTAACATCTTTATTCGTCCCAGGTATGCTTAAATCTTGCCTCAATTTTAAGCTTAAAATAACTTCAGGAAAAAAAAGATATGATTCTTCAGTTAGAAAGTTTGAAACTACCCCTTTTTGTCTTTCTAATAATTCTCTTTGATATTCGGGATTTGCTTTTGAAACTCTTGCAAGTTCTTTAATTCGAGCAAAACCCCTAATACAAATTTGATTACTTAATGACCTATCTAAAATACCTCTAATTATCATAACGGACTATTTTCAATATGATTAATAAAATTTGTTAATTCCTCACTAATCCATTCCAATTCGTTATTTTCAGTAGGTTTTCCAGTTGCATCGTAACCAATGTCATTTGCAATTGCCATAAATATCGAATAATCAGGTAATTCAGTTCTTGACTTTTCAATATAAGCATCGTTTAATTCTTCTTTTAATAAATTAATTTTATCTGTATATTTAGAATTAATACTATTTCTCCATTCAATATATTCTTCGGTTTTTTTAAATTCTAAAAAAGGCATTGAAAAGCTCAAACCTTTCATTTCCTTTAATTCAATTTTTTTCTCAACTTCCCAGTTTTCAATTTTTTCGTAAAACTTAAATTTGGTTTTAAGATTGTTTTGAATTTTTGCTTTTATTGATTGTATTTTTTCTGTTTTAGAAATTGGATATTTTTTTAAAAACAAAACTGAACTTTTCACACCTGCACCCGTTGCACTAAATGCAGTTTGTGGCATACTTACAACTGCTACTATTCTATACCATTCCTCAACTGCATCACGAACATATTGCATACTGCTATTCGTTAAAATACCATCAGGAACAACCATTGCCATATATCCGTTTGGAGCAAGAAAATTATAGCATTGCTCTATAAACAAAACTTCTGTACTTTGGTTATCTCGTAGAGTAGCAGTTTTGTTGCCTTTATTATCTAACCAATCGGGTATTTTATTTCCTAAAAAATAATTTTTTAAATAATTTTTTTCTGTTTTTTTTATATTACTTCCAAACGGAGGATTGGTAATAATAAAATTAAAATGATTGTATTTGAATCCTTTGTTTTCAGTGATTTTTAATATTTCACTTTCATTTAATAATCCGTCCGATGTTATTACGTTTGTATGCCCATCATCGTGAATTATCATATTCATTTTTGCGGCTCTACTAATTTGCTCATTTATTTCTATACCATAAAGGTTGTTTTCTGCAAAATCGTGCCAATATCTAAAATGTCTTTTGCTATGGTTTATATCTGATTTAAACCTAGGGTAAATTTTATTTGCTTGATTTCTTACTTTATTTAAGGCATATAATAAGAATCCACCACTACCACAAGAAGTATCTAAAACATAAGAATCATTTTTAATTGGTAGAACTTTTACTGTAAAATCAACAATTGGTCTAGGTGTAAAATATTGACCAAAATTCCCTCTAAAAAAGGAATCCATAAATGTTTCAAAAGCACGTCCTTTACTATCTAAATCTGTTTCCCCTAGATTTATATCTTGCAAATAGCCAACTATTGTTCTGACTTTTTCGGGAGATAATCTAATATTATCTTTGAAAACTTCTTTGTCTTTTAATCTGCCTTCTTCGTATAAAGCATTAACTCTTTCAAACAGTTCTTCATTTGTCTTTTTTAAAGCATCTTTTTCATCTTTTCCATCAACTTGAATTATTTGAAAATCATACGGTTCTCCAGTTTGTCTGTTTTTTCTTTCGTCCCAAATTTTACAAAAAATTAGTTTATCTAATTCATCAAATGCTTCTGACGGATTTAATTGTCCGCCAGCCCAAAGTGCATCGTGAGCTTGTTTAAATCTTCTTGTAAGTTCTTCTTGCGAAATAACAGTTATGTCAAAAAACTTTTGCTTTCCTACTTTTTCTTCAACTAAATCAGCTTCAAAAACATATTTATATTTAGCTAATTCTTTTACTCCAAATTGAGGTATGTCAGATTCTTGTTCTCTTGTTTGTTTCTTTTTATTTACTTTAAAATATTCATTTCTATTACCTTTTGTTACCCAAACATATTTCACATCATTTGGTAAAGCATAAGCATAACTATAAGCCTGTTCAATAGCTTGGCTAAATTCCTGTTCGCTAATATCTCCTTTTTTACATTCTACAAGAATATGGGGTTCTTTTAAACTATCATCGTTATAAACTACAATGTCAGCTTCTTTAGTTTCACTGCCCATTTTTACTGAGACAAAATTAATCACTCTTTCAACAGGGTAATTGTATTGCAAAACTAAATTACAGAAGGTTTCTAGTTGAACTTGCTCCTCAGGGTTTGAGTAGTTACGTTTTTTATTTTGATGAATATAAGTGACGAATTTTTTATCTTCATCAAACTTAATTACTCCTTTTAGGATTGCTTTATCTATGAGATTCATTTAAGAATTATTATTAAAAAGTTTAAATGCGAAAATTACGGTAATTGCTTAAGTTTGACAAACAATTTGGTTGTTTCTTTTCAATAGTACTTATTGTTCTTGTAGGAACAATGCTTAAATATAACAAAGACAGTGAAAATATAACAAAAAACATAACAGTACTCAAATCCGTGTAAAATGACTACAAAAGGCAGTGCGTAACATATTGCACGTTTAAAAAGAATCGAGCAAAGTAACTTAATTGTTTTTCCTTTGGTTAAAATGACAATAATAGAAAATACCCTTATATTTGTGATATGAAATAAAAATTGAATTTAACATATCGGCGTCCTTATTCTAGTTAGCAAAACCGATCAAGTTTAAAAATATTCAAAGAGTATAAGAATTGGACGTGTAAGCCTTGGGCTTTCTTTATATGTGTATGCATTATTGGCCCGACGTTTCTAGCAGGTTTGAAAAGCCACACGATTTTTTTACTAACATCTGTTTAGGGATCTTTGAGAATAACCAATTAAGAGTAAGATAGGGAAATTCGACAAAACAAATCCATATAATCCAAATGCAAAAAAAAACTTAAGCAAAGAAAACTTTAATACTGGTATTTGCATCACTCTTTTTAATAATATTAATTTTTGTAGTCAAAAAAATTATTTTTGTACCAAGTTAAATCAGATAGTCACTGATTGAAATATTGCCTGCAAAGAGAATGTAAATACTTAAAAGGCCTTTCATCACTGAAAGGCCTTTGTTTTTTTGGGGAAAATTAAACTACTTCAAATGAAAGGAATGTGTTATATTTAGGCATTAAACTAAAAACTATGAAAAAAAATCTATTGTTATTAATTTTCTGTTTGTTGGTAGGTACTATAGTTACTTATGCAGCAAAGGTGGATACGCTACAAATTCCAAGTATCGCCATGAATAAAACATACAAAGCAGCAGTTGTTGTGCCCAATTCCTATGCAAAAAGCAAACTCAATTATCCGGTTTTGTATTTATTGCACGGTGCTTATGGGCATTTTAACGATTGGTTGTCTAAAACTCCTGATAAGAATTTAGTGCGCAATTTGGCTGATCAGTACAACATTATTATTGTGATGCCAGAAGGTGAAACCTTTAGTTTTTACTTGGATAGTCCCGTAAATAAAGGCAGTCAGTTCGAAACGTACCTTACGAAAGAAGTTGTCCAAAAAATAGATCAAACGTATAGAACAGTCGCTGATAAAAAAGGTCGTGTCATCTCTGGTCTCTCCATGGGTGGTCACGGTGCGTTGTATTTATCGACCAAACATCCTGAATTGTACAGTGCAGTTGGCAGTATGAGTGGAGCTGTGGATATGGGCAGCATGATTACTCCTGAAAGCAAAGAAAGAATTACCAAATTAATGGAGCCAGTGTTTGGTCCTGAAGGAGCTTCGCAAGAAGTTTATGCAGCCAATGCTGTCTTGAATATGGTTGATAAAATGAAAACTAATAAACTAGCTGCAATTATTGATTGCGGAGTGGATGATTTTTTTATTGAGTCAAACAGAGAATTGCACCGCAGATTGGTTTATTCTAAAGTAGCTCATGAATACACAGAGCGTCCCGGTGCGCATACGTGGGAGTATTGGGAAAATGCCTTACCATCGCATTTGTTGTTTTTTCATACCGTTTTAAAAAATAATGGAGTTTTGGTTCCATAAATACTTTTGGTTTTGAATTGAAAAAGGCCTTTCAGTAGTTTCTGAAAGGCCTTTTTGTTTGGAGGATGAAATAAAAAAGGAATCGAATTGTTCTAAGTGTTATTTCAAACTCCCTATTTTTACATAACCAATGTGTAAAATATCTTCTTCCAAAGTACTTTCAGCTTTCGTGATCTCTAAGCCATAAAGCAATTTGGATGCTGCTGGGAGCATATCGTCCACTCGATATAAATCGTCGACATCTACGCCGTATTTTTCATCCAAATGAGATTCGGCTCCTTTAAAACCACAATGTTTGTAAAAAGCTGTTGCTTTAGATTTTTTTGTTGCTAATCCTAACGTTTTCGTGACGGCAAGCATTTTATAGTGGTATTCTTCGAACTCGTTTTCTTTGTATCCTCCTAGATTTAGGAAAAAAAGTTTTTCGGGAGTCGCTTCGCTAATAGATGCTCTAGGAACAACTTTAATATTAAAATTATTGACAACGGTCACTTCGCACCAAGTATCAAAATAAATTTTGCCTTTTGCTTCGGGCCAAAAAGCTTTCATTTGAGGGACTAATTCCTTTAAGGAACTTCCTATTCCAAAAAAATATCGTGCTGTTCTGTAAATCGTCCATCCGGCTTGCAGCCTAGCATGATCATGTATAATTTGAGTTTTGTATCCATATTTTTAATATTCATTTCTTTTAAAAATAAATTTTGGCACAGTTCGTGAATAGAATTAAAAATAACAACTAAAATTTATATAACCATGAAAAATATTACTCTATTTTTAGCATTCATCGGGATGATGACACTACAAAGTTGCGAAGTTACAGAAGTGTACGAAGACGGTTCAAGAACTGAAGTTTTTGAAGTAACAACCTCGTTTGGGTTTGTAAATAATTATAGTAGAATCATAGATTTTGATAGACCAATAGGTTCATTTGACTCGGTTTTAGTATATCACTTATTTGATGTAGTTAATGGTGATGATGTGTGGAGGTTGATGCCTCAAACGTATTACTTAGATAACGGCAGAGAGCTAGATTATAACTTTGATTACACTAGGTTTAATGTTAATGTGTTCTTAACTTCAAATTTTAATTTGAATACTTTATCATCTGATTGGACTCAAAATCAAACTTTTAAAATAGTAATCATTCCAGATGGATTTGCAAAAACTGTGAATAAAAATGATATTAACGCAGTGATGTCAGCTTTAAAGGTGAGTCAATCCGATATTAAAAAAATTAATTTATAATTTAAATTCTAGCCATAAAAAAAGGAAATCTCTCGATTTCCTTTTTTTATGATAGTAAATCAATATTTACTCTTCGGAATCTTTACTTTTAAATAAGGAAACACCAATGCCTATTAAAAGTGCTACCGCTATAAAAGCTAATGAAACCCATTCAGGTAATTTTATAAAATCATGCGCAATCATTTTTACGCCCACAAAACTTAATATTGCAATCAAGCTGTATTCTAGGTAACTGAATTTAGCCAACATATTAGCTAAGAAAAAGTACATAGAACGCAAACCTAAAATGGCAAAAATATTAGAACTAAAAACAAGAAAAGGATCATTGGTAATGGCAAGAATAGCAGGTACACTATCTATTGCAAAAACTACATCCATCACTTCTATTACCACTAGAGCCACAAAAAGTGGTGTTGCTGCAATAAGATGTCTTCTTTTTACAAAAAAATGCTCTTCGTCTGTGTGATTAGAAATTGGAATAACTTTTTTTAATGCCTTGTAGACAAAAGATTTTTTGGGTTGAAATTGATCGTCCTCACTGCTAAACAACATCTTCATTGCGGTATAAATAAGGAATACACCAAATATATAGGTCATCCATGAAAATTTATTAATAAGCATTACACCAAAAAAGATCATCAATCCTCTAAAAATGATGGCGCCTAAGATACCCCAAAACAAAACGCGGTGCTGGTATTTTTGTGGGATTTTGAAAGCTGTAAAAATAATAGCAATTACAAAAATGTTATCAATACTTAATGATAATTCAATCAAGTATCCTGTTATGAACTTAATGGCAGCTTCGCTAGGTTTTAGTGTGTCTGGGTTAGCGATGTAATTTGTGGAGTAAAGCCAGTAGATTACGCCAGAAAATAAAAACGATAATGTAACCCATATGGCGGTCCATTTTCCTGCTTCTTTAGAGCTAATGATGTGTGGGTTTTTGTTAAATACACCCAAATCCAAAGCTAAAAAAACTAGAACCGAAGCTAAAAAACAGATCCAAACAATCATAATACTTAATTTTAAAATATTAAGTAAAGATACTCTTAGAAACGGTTATCAGTAATATTTTAAGATAAACTTAATATTGGTTTCTTGAAAGATTAATTGAAAAAAAAATGCCTCCGAAAGGAAGGCATTTTTTTTTCAAAAAATATAGTATTAAAAATTACAAAGCAGAATTTACTGTTTGTATAATTCTAGCAGCAATTTTGTATGGGTCACCGTTTGAAGCTGGTCTACGATCTTCAAGCCATCCTTTCCATCCCTTTTGAACAGTCATTAAAGGAATACGAATAGAACAACCTCTATCAGACACACCATAAGAGAAATCGTGAATTGAAGCTGTTTCGTGTTTACCTGTTAATCGCAAGTCGTTGTAAGCGCCATAAACTGCAATGTGTTCAGCTGTTACAGGTCTAAAAGCTTCACATATTTTTTCATAAACTTCTTGAGAACCACATGTTCTTAAAACTTCGTTAGAAAAGTTAGCATGCATTCCAGATCCATTCCAATCTGTATCTCCCAGCGGTTTTGGGTGGTATTCAATATAGTAGCCGTATTTTTCAGTCAAACGATCCAATAAGTAACGTGCTACCCAAATTTCGTCTCCTGCTTTTTTTGCACCTTGAGCAAACAATTGAAATTCCCATTGGCCACAAGCCACTTCTTGATTGATTCCTTCAAAGTTGATTCCAGCTGCTATACAAAGGTCTGCATGTTCTTCAACAAGTGCTCTTCCGTGGGTGTTTTTTCCACCTACTGAGCAATAGTACATTCCTTGTGGTGCTGGATAACCTCCAATTGGGAAACCTAAAGGCAATAAAGTTTTGGTATCCATAATAAAGTACTCTTGTTCAAATCCGAACCAAAAATCACCATCATCATCAATGGTTGCTCTTCCGTTTGAAGCATGAGGAGTACCATCAGCATTCATAACTTCAGTCATGACTAAATATCCATTAATACGAGTAGGATCAGGATAGATTGCTACTGGTACCAATAAACAATCAGACGAACCGCCTTCGGCTTGTCTAGTAGATGAACCATCAAAGGACCAATTTCCAAGTTCTGCTAGTGTACCTTGAAAGTTTTCGTGCTCTTCAACTTTTGTTTTACTTCTAAGATTTTGTGTTGGTTCATAACCATCTAACCAAATGTACTCTAATTTTATTTTTGCCATAACATTATAAATTACTTCGTGATTATTAATGGTACAAAAGTATAATTTTTTTCTAAACCATAAAATTTAGGGGGTACTTTTTGTAAATTTATATTCTATTTTTTAAATATGCATTTTTTTATGGGGGTAATATTGTTTATTGATAATTTTGGAGGGGTTAAAAATATAATTCTATAAAATAGAGATATTATTTTTTATCGATATTGTGTATATTTGATCTTTATTGAAAAGGATTACTACTAATTTAAATAATAACAACATGCCAACATTACGTTTTCAAGCTTTAAGAGAAGCATCGACTCGAAAGCCCGTTCAATTTGATGAAACAGGTAGAAAATCTATTATTTTTGGTTCAAATGTCTTTAATGAAAAGGCTATGAAGCAATACCTAACTTCGGACGCTTTAAAAGGAATCCAAAGTGCCGTACAACACGGAACCAAAATTGACCGTAAATTAGCGGATTATATTGCAATGGGTATGAAGGAATGGGCTCTTTCAAAAGGAGTCACTCATTATACACATTGGTTTCAGCCGCTTACAGGAACAACTGCTGAAAAACATGATGCTTTTTTTGAAACATCCTATGATGGGAGCGATCCTGTCGAAAAATTTGGTGGTGCACAATTAGTGCAACAAGAGCCTGATGCCTCGAGTTTTCCAAATGGTGGAATTCGAAATACATTTGAAGCCAGAGGCTATACTGCCTGGGATCCTACATCTCCTGCGTTTATCTTTGGAACTACTCTTTGTATTCCCACGGTTTTTATTTCGTACACCGGCGAAGCTTTAGATTATAAAACACCACTGTTGCGTGCGCTTATGGTAATGGATGAAGCTGCAACCGAAGTCTGTAAATATTTTGATAAAAATGTCAAAAAAGTAACCGCTACCTTGGGTTGGGAACAAGAATATTTTTTGGTAGATAGCGCTTTAGCCAATTCTCGTCCTGATTTAATCATGACTGGAAGAACACTTCTTGGACATACTTCCGCAAAAGGACAACAGCTTGATGATCACTATTTTGGATCCATTCCTACACGTGCCCTTACCTATATGAGAGACTTGGAGCAAGAGTGTATGCTGCTTGGAATTCCAGTAAAAACGCGTCATAATGAAGTAGCACCCAATCAATTTGAATTGGCTCCCATTTTTGAAGAAACCAACTTAGCAGTTGATCACAATTGTTTGTTGATGGATGTGATGCAAAAAGTAGCCGAACGCCATGACTTAAAAGTCTTGTTTCATGAAAAACCTTTTAAAGGCGTGAACGGCTCCGGTAAGCACAACAACTGGTCTTTGGCAACAGATACTGGTGTTAACTTGTTGAGTCCAAGTAAAACTCCTATGAGTAATTTACAGTTTTTAACCTTTTTTATCAATACTATTAAAGCCGTTAATGATAATGAATCTTTACTAAGAGCAGCCATTGCATCAGCTAGTAATGATCATAGGCTCGGCGCCAATGAAGCTCCTCCAGCCATTATATCCGTTTTTATTGGAGAGCAACTTACAAAAGTATTGGCAGAACTTGAAGGGGTAACAGCAGGAAAGTTATCACCGGAGGAAAAAACAGATTTGAAATTGAACGTAGTAGGGAAAATTCCAGATGTACTTCTTGATAATACGGATCGAAATAGAACTTCGCCTTTTGCTTTTACTGGAAATAAATTTGAATTTAGAGCTGTAGGTTCAACAGCCAATTGCTCTAATGCCATGACAACATTAAACGCTATTGTTGCTAAACAATTGAGAGACTTTAAAGTAGAGGTAGATGCCTTAATTGACTCGAAAGACATGAAAAAAGATGATGCTATTTTTAATGTCTTGAGAGAATATATCAAGCAATCTAAAAAAATTCTTTTTGAAGGAGACGGATACAGCGAAGAATGGGAAGTTGAAGCAAAAAAACGAGGTTTAAGTAATTTTAAAACTACGCCCGAAGCTTTAAAAGCCAGAATTTCAAAGCAGTCTTTAGATTTGTTCTCAGAGTTAAACATCATGAATCATGTTGAAGTGGAAGCGCGCTACGAGATTGAATTAGAAGAGTATACCAAAAAAATACAAATAGAAGGCAGGGTTTTAGGCGATATTTCTAAAAACCATGTGATACCAACGGCAATTCGATATCAAAATACATTGATTACTAATGTGAAAGGATTGAAAGATATTTTTGGTGCTGATTTTGAAACCATCGCCAAAGAGCAAATTATCTTGATCAAGGAAATTTCAGGCCATATAGAAGGAATCAATTCTAAAGTGGAGGAAATGACAAATGAGAGACGAGCAGCAAATACATTGACTGATGCTCAGGAAATGGCAGAGGCTTACTGCAATAAAGTAAAACCTTATTTTGAAATTATAAGAAATCATTGTGATAAATTAGAATTACTAGTAGACAATGAAATTTGGACCTTAACTAAATATCGAGAATTGTTATTCACGAAGTAAACGATTATTAAATTTTTTTAAAACCAGTACATTTTTTATTTGTACTGGTTTTTTTGTACGTTTTTGTTAAAAGTTACGTTATTCCTTTCAAATTAATTTTATGCAACAGGTATTTTTCTTCTTTTTTATTTTTTTGTTTTCGGGTTTATCTGCACAAAATAAAGTGATTCTATATTTTGATTCTAATGAATATACTTTAAATAGTAAATCGAAAAATGAATTTCACAATTGGTTATTGAGTGCAAATACTAAAGAAATTATTAAAATAGAAGGGTATTGTGATCGTACGGCAAGTAGCGCTTACAATAAAATTCTAGGATTTAAAAGAGCGAAAAGAGTGGAGGATATTTTAGTTCAAAATAAAATTCCCATATTGTCTACTTGTGCTGCATTTAGTTTTGGGGAAGATTTTAAAAGATCCCAAATACACGCCAGAAATAGAAAAGTAGTGGTTTATTACCAAAATAGAACTTCCAGTATTTTTAAAAGTCAAAAACAAATGGATACCATTTTTAAAGAAAAAGAAGTGGTTGTTGATAAAGAACACAGAACTATTACGCTGGTTGAAATCCCGCTTGCAGCCAAAATTAAGGCTTCCAAAGTAGGTGATCTCATTCCGATTCAAAATTTAAATTTCAAATTCAATTCTGAAATAGTAGTTGAAAATTCAGCGGCCATATTAACTGAATTAGGAGAAATTATGCGTTCTCAATTTAATTTAAAAATTGAAATTCACGGTCACATTTGCTGTAATCCCGATCCAAATGATGTGAAGTTATCCAATCGTCGCGCAAAATCGGTTCATGATTATTTAATTAAAAACGGCATTCAACAAAGTAGATTAGCTTACAAAGGATTTGGTAGTAATAAACCCATCTTTACGTTACCAGAAAAAAACGAAATACAACGGGCGGCAAATAGAAGAGTGGAGATTTTAATCCTTCAAAAATAGTGCAATAAATCCTAAAACCATGTTCCATATTCCTAAATCAAATTAGTATCTTTGCCCCACAACTAACTGCCTAAAAGCAGGCTTCACAACTAAATTACATGAGTTCAGATACTTCAAAAAGGTATGCACTTCGCGGTGTTTCGGCATCCAAAGAAGATGTGCACAACGCCATTAAAAACATTGATAAAGGCTTATTTCCAAAAGCTTTCTGCAAAATTGTACCCGATTATTTAACACAAGACAAGGACTATTGCCTGATTATGCATGCTGATGGAGCAGGTACTAAATCTTCATTGGCCTACATGTATTGGAAGGAAACCGGTGATCTTTCTGTATGGAAAGGAATTGCTCAAGATGCATTAATAATGAATATTGATGACTTATTGTGTGTAGGGGCAACCGATAATATTTTACTTTCATCAACCATTGGAAGAAATAAGAATTTAATTCCAGCCGAAGTAATTTCAGCAATTATTAATGGTACAGAGGAGTTGATAAAAGAGCTTGATTCTTATGGTGTAACTATTCATTCTACAGGTGGTGAAACGGCTGATGTGGGTGATATTGTGCGCACTATAATTGTAGATTCAACGGTTACAGCGCGCATGAAGCGTTCAAAAGTAATTGATAATGCGAATATTAAAGCAGGCGATGTTATTGTAGGTTTAGCTTCTTTTGGTCAAGCAACTTATGAAAAAAGTTACAATGGAGGAATGGGAAGTAACGGACTTACATCAGCCCGTCATGATGTTTTCGAAAAATACTTAGCGACAAAATATCCTGAGAGTTTTGATGCTGCAGTTCCAGAAGAGCTAATTTATTCGGGCCAAGTTAAATTAACAGATGCAGTTGCAAATTCGCCTATAGATGCAGGACAGTTAGTGCTTTCGCCTACGCGAACGTATGCGCCTATCATCAAGAAAATTTTAGATACATACACATCAAGTGAAATTCACGGTATGGTACACTGCAGCGGTGGTGCCCAAACCAAAATTTTACATTTTGTAGAAAATTTACACATTATAAAGGATGATTTATTTCCTGTACCACCATTGTTCCAGTTAATTCAGGAACAATCAAAAACAGATTGGAAAGAGATGTATCAGGTATTCAACTGCGGCCATCGTATGGAGCTTTATGTTCCCGAGGCAGTTGCACAAGATATCATTGAGATTTCAAAATCATTCCATGTTGATGCACAAATTGTAGGTAGAGTAGAAGATTCTGGAACAAAAAAGCTTACCATAAAAAGTGAATATGGAACTTTTGAATATTAAAAATAATTTATGTACGAATTAATCTTTTGGAAATATCAAGAAGGAATTTATTTAAACCATCATTTAGTTTATGAGGCATTGCTTGAGGAGCAATTTGTTGAAGGACTAGAGGAATTGCCTGTGCCTGTAATTTGGAATAGATTGTCATCCGTTTTTTCAGGTTGGGAAAAAGTAGACGAAAACAGCTGGAAGAATCCAAATGGAACAGGTGCGTTTCAAGTAAAATCAACTTCTCAAAGTATTTTAATTGATTGCTATGGTAATGATGGAAAAACTATGAACTTACTCTCAGACACATTGGAGGAATTTAAATGTTCTTTGTATGACCCACAAGTTCCTGTACGTTATGATGAAATGAATGAGTAGAGAAACCTCTTAATCTCACCTTATATAAAAATAATTTTTCTGATTCGAAATGCTACTTTTACGTAGCTGGTGAATCAGAAAAATTATTTTTTGTTTTGTAATACTGCTGATTTATTAATTTGGTTTTGGGCTGTTAATTAATTTTGGTGCGCCAAAACCTAATTGTTCTAATTTTTTCAATTGCGTTTCAGCATCACCTACAATGAGATAAATCATTTTATTTGGATCTAAATATTTTTTCGCAAGCGTTTTTATATCATCTATTGTAATATTTTTCACAATATTTTCTTGTTTTTTTGCGTAATCATCCGTGTAATTGTAATTACTAATGTCATAGAGCATTTCAAGTTTTGATGATAATGTTTCAAAAGCTCTAGCATTACTTTTGATCAAATAACTTTTTGTAATATCGAGATCATTTGCATTGAAATTAGTACCATATTTTTGTAATATATCTTTAACTAATGCAACAGATTCAAAAGTAACATTAGAACGAACACCACTTGATACTGCAAAAAATCCTTTATTTACAGATCCCATAAACATGGAGCTAATACCGTATGTGTATCCTTTTCCTTCACGTAATTCTTGTGTTAATTGTGATGCAAAACTGCCTCCTCCCAAACGGTAATTTAAAATTTGAGCGGGATAATAGTCCGTATCAGTAGCAGCAAGAGCGGGATAACCAATTCTTATTACAGATTGTTTAGCTCCTGGAACATCATAAAAATAGACTTGTGAGCTTGAAATAGCTGTTGTATTTGCATTTGTTGGAATAACAATATTTTTAGTACTCCAATTTTTACTTATAATTTTTAAGGAGTTTGAAACACTGTTTTTATTCACGGCTCCAACTACATGAAAATTAACATTTGAAGGAGACATATTCGTAGTGAAATAGTTTTTCAAATCATCAATGGTGATTGAACTAACAGTTTTTTCAGATCCAATACGATTATTAGATAAAATAGATGTGCCAAAAAGTAATTTTTTAAACTCAATTCGAGCAATATAATTAGGATCTGCTTTTTGCTGCATTATTTGACTCAGTGTACTTTGTTTTATAAGTTCAAATTCTTTGGTATCCCATCGTGGTTGTAATAAAATTTCTTGTACTAATGCCATAGTAGCGGTATAGTTTTTTGCTAGTGTGGTACCGTAAATAGAAATAGCTTCATCACTTGCTGTTGCTTTTATAGAAGCACCAAGACTCTCAATAGCATTTTCTAATTGTTCAGGTGTTTTATTTGCGGTTCCTTTGGTCATAAGCTCGGCAAGCATGTTTGAAACTCCAATTTTTTCTGAATTTTCTAGCAATAAACCTCCTTTTACTTGTAATTGAAATTGTACTAGAGGCACTTCGTAATTTTCGATTCCTAATATAGACATTTCTGATGGCATTTTATCTTTCCAAACAACTGGTAAAATTACATCTGGACTAGCGCCGTATGCTGGTTCAATGCTTCGGTCAAATTTTGAAGGAGTTTTTTCATAAGTAGCTGCTATACTTGCATCAAAGGAGTCTTCTTTGCCTTCAATGATTTTTTCTTCAACTACATCGGCCAGTATCGACCCATCTAAAATTAAATTTTTTTCTCCTTTTGGAACAAAACTAGTTGCTACAAATGGTTTGTTTTGAATGTATTTTTTATACACGCGCATTACATCTTCACGGGTAACAGCTAATATATTTTTGACATCTTGATTAATATATTCTGGTGTTCCAGCAAATATCTCGTATTGTGCAAGTTGAAATCCTTTTCCTAAAACACTTGATAAATTATTATAAAAAGCAGTTTCTTGTCCTGCTTTAATTCTGTCTAAATCTTGTTGCGAAATACCTTCAGTTTCAAATTTTGCAAAAGCTTCGTTGACACCATTCATGACCTGATTTAAATTTATTTTATCAAAAGCGGTAACGCTAAGCATGTATTGTCCTGCTATTTCAGAGTTGTACTGAAAAACATCTGCTGCGTCAGTAACCTTTTTATCTTCTACCAAGGTTTTGTACAAAGGTGCTTTTTTACCTTTTGAAAGATAATTGGCAAGAACTTCTAGGGCATAGCTGTCTGGATGGTATTCATAAACTGATGGCCATGTAAGAGTAAGTTGTGGAAGTTTTGCAAAATTGTCTTCGTAGTACAGTTTTTTGGTAGCAGGTAACACAACAGCTTGTTTTTCCATTTTTGGGATAGCGTCACCACGTTTTATTTCGCCAAAATATTTTTCTACCCAAATTTTGGTTTGGTTTACATCAATATCTCCTGCAATTGTTAGTGTGACATTGTTAGGGACATACCATCGCTTGTAAAAATTCTTAACATCATCTAATGTTGCGTTCTGTAAATCTTCAAGAGATCCTATTACATCCCAGTTGTAAGGATGTGTAGGTGGATATAAATTTTTTGAAATCACAGAGAAATTATGACCATAAGGCCTGTTGTCATAACTTTGTCTTTTTTCATTTTTTACAACTTGTTTTTCTTTAGCAAGAACGGGTTCTGTTACGGTGTTGATAAAAAAACCAAGCTTATCTGCTTCAGCCCAAATCATTTTTTCAAGTGCATCTTTTGGTACAGTTTGAAAATAATTGGTTCTATCTCGGCTAGTAGATCCATTTGCACCCTCTCCGCCTATGCGAGCACTCATTTTATCAAGCCCTCCTTTTCCTAAATTTTCAGATTCAAGGAAAAGTAAATGCTCAAATAAATGTGCAAACCCAGTTCTTCCTTGTATTTCTCTTGCAGAACCTACGTGACTAGTTAATGCAACAGCAACAACAGGATCTGATCTATCAATATGTAAAATGACTTGTAAGCCATTGTCTAAAGTGAATTTTTCAAAATCAACTTTAAATTCTTTTGAACCGTTTTTTTGAGAGTAGGAATTTATTGCACTAAGAACTACTAAGCAATACAGGAGCAACTTGTTTGTTTTCATAGAGAAAATTTAATTTTAAGATATTTTTTTTTGGAGCTTAAAAATAAGAAATAAATGAGTATAATGATACGCAACTCTGTTTTATTACTATCTTTCTTTAAACAATTCTGTGGAGTAGTATTCCTGATATTTTAAAAGTTTAAATCTGTATTACTTGATGGCTAAACTTCTTTTTATGGGAATAAATAGAGATTAAAACCTCAATAGTCCTGATTGATTTTCTAATAATGAAGTATCTTTGTATCACTATTATAATTTTAAAGTAAAACATAATGAAAATAAATACAAAAAACGGAATTGATAAACTCATTTTTGGAATGAAACAAAATGATGTTACCGCTATTTACGGAAAACCAAACCGAAATTATAAAGACGAGGATGACAACATTATTTATGCATACAACTCTTTAAAAATGCGTTTGACTTTTTATGTTGAAGAAGATTTTAAATTAGGATACATCGTTGCATCAAGCCCAGAACTTGAGCTTTTTGGTAACAAAATCATCAATAGAAAAATAAGTGATGTGAAAAAAGATTTAGTTAGCAAGTCGATAACTAAATTTACTCAAGAGGAATTTGACACTTTTGAGAATTATTTTAACGAAGAAAACTGGATGATTTTTCAAACCGAGTTTGATGAGGTTGTAAAATTTGAATTGGGAGCAATTATCAATCAAAAAGATGAGTTTGATTGGAAATTTGGAAAAAAATAGATTTATAAAAAAACACCGATGAAATTTAAGATATCATCGGTGTTTTTTTTTGATTTTAATTTATTTTACGGGTTCCTTTTCAAGCATTTCTAATTCAAAAATAAGCATGGTATTTGGCGGTATCACACCATTAGCGCCTCGCTCACCATAAGCCAGATTTGAAGGTATAAAAACTACTGCTTTATCACCAAATGACATATTTTCAAGACCTTCAATAAAGCCCGGAATCATACCGTCTTTTTTTCCTGCTACGAAAGGAAATGCTTTGTATCCGTTTTGAGCCGCTCTTCTTTCATCATACTTACCGTAGGCTTTATTCACATTCTCATAACTGCTGTCAAATAAAGAACCATCTTCAAAATAGCCTGCGTAATTAAAATAAAATGTAGCTCCATTAGCTGGTTTTACACCTGTTCCATTTTCAACTATCTTGTAAGCTAATCCAGATGGAGTAGTAGTAGCTGTAGCTTTTATTGTAGATAGGTAAGTTTTCTTTGCTTCTTTAACAGCCTCAATCTTTTTTTGATCTTCAGTTTTAAAATTAAAGTAGTCTGAAATTACTTTTACAGCATCAAATTTCTTTGCCAAAGCCCCTTTTCTAACCACGGTTACTTTTGTGATTACATCATCTTGCTCGATAGCGTTGACAATAGCCATACCAGAGATTACATGACCAAAAACAGTATGCTTGCCATCTAACCAAGGCGTTTCTTTATGTGTGATAAAAAATTGGCTTCCATTTGTTGCAGGTCCAGCATTTGCCATGGATAAGATTCCAGGTTTATTATGCTTTAAATCAGTAATTTCATCTTTAAAAGCGTAGCCAGGACCACCTGATCCATTTCCAGAGGGATCACCACCTTGAATCATGAAATCTTTGATAACGCGGTGAAATTTTAACCCATCAAAAAAAGGTTTGCCTTTTAGGTTTTCGGGTTTTACAAATGTGTTTTTTCCTTCGGCAAGTGCAATAAAATTTGCAACTGTCACTGGTGTTTTTTGGTACGCAAGTTCTAATTCTATGTTTCCTTTATTAGTTGCAATAGTTACAAAGATACCTTCTGCTTCAGTTGGTTTTTTTACAACTGCCTTTGCTGTAGTACTTGGTTTTTTTACTGGTGTTATTTTTTTTCCAGTTTGAGCTTGGATAGTAATACATCCCAGAAGTAGTAAAAACAGATATTTAAATTTCATCTTCTATAATTTTATGGATATTAATTTTTTTCTAAAAGTTCAATTTCAAAAATGATATTGGCGTTTGGCGGTATAACTCCTCCTGCACCAGCAGGACCATATCCCAAACGAGACGGAATAAAAATTACAGCCTTGTCTCCAAAAGATAATTGTTCTATTCCTTCAATGAAACCTGGAATCATGCCATCTTTTCTTCCTGCTTGAAAAGGAATAGGTTGATACCCATTTTGAGCTGCTCTGTTTTCATCGTATTTTCCAAAAGCTTTTGAAACACTCTCTATACTTGCATCAAAAAGCTCTCCATCTTCAAGAAATCCAGCATAATGTATAAAAACAGGAGTGCCATTAGATGGTTTTTTACCTCCGCTTTTTTTAGTAATTACATATTGTAAACCGGAAGGGGTTGTTGTAGCTTTTGCTTTCAATGCAGCAAAACTTGCTACTTTTTGCTCTCTTACCACTTTGTATTTTTCATTATAAACGCGCTTGTTTTCAGCTTCAATAGCGGCTTTTTTCTTTTGATTTTCAGACTCTACTGTAAAATAGTCGGTAAAAACTTTTACGGCATTAAATTTCTTAGCTGCTTCACCATTTCTAATGATCGTTACAGATTTTATGTAATCATCTTGTTGAATTTTATTGACAACTTCCATGCCTTTTTCTACCACATGACCAAAAATGGTATGCTTCCCGTCTAACCAAGGGGTTGCAAGATGTGTGATAAAGAATTGGCTGCTATTGGTCATAGGTCCATTATTGGCCATAGCTAGAACTCCACCTTTATCAAATCGTAAGTCATTGAATTCATCCTTAAATTTATATCCTGTATCTCCTGATCCAGTTCCTAGTGGGTCGCCAGTTTGTATCATAAAATCAGCAATGACTCTATGAAATTTTAAACCATCAAAAAAAGGCTTCTTTTTTAAATTTTCATTCGTTACAAACTCATTTTTTCCTTCGGCAAGTGCCACATAGTTTGCAACGGTTATTGGCGCTTTGTCAAAATCCAGTTGTACAATAATCTCCCCTTTGTTAGTTTCAATTTGAGCATACAATCCATCAGGTAAATTGGAATGATCATTTTTACAGGAATACAATGAGGCTATCGCTAGGAGCGCAATTACGATTTTTTTTTTCATTTCTAAATTAATTGTTTATGGAGTTATAGTATCTTTTTCTTTTGTTACAGGGGTAGGGGCTTTTTTTGCAATAACGTCAGTTGTAGGTCCAACAGTTTGTAGAACTTCTTTTTTATACGCCACTTCGGATTTAAAATCTCGTAATGTAACGGTACATATAATCGGTTGGTTTGTATCTATTTTTTTATCGTCACCATGATAGCCGTAAGCCATATTTGAAGGGAATAAAAAATTTACTTTCTCATTACGATGCATCAATTTGATACCATCACGTAATCCCATCATTATATTTTGTTTATCAACATAATACACTTGTGGTTTTAGTTCTTCTTGAGAGTAAATCAAGGTGCCTTTTAAATCCTTAATTTCATAGTCAAACAAAGCAACGTCTCCTTTTTTAGGAGTTAGGGTGTCAATTGTATTTCTTGCTTCATACGAGTACCAGTAACCTTTTTTTGATGCCAAGTATACTGAACTTGGATTGTTTTTGATAACGTTTTGTATCTGACTTTCCTCTGTTGCAACCAATTTTTTATTGCGCAGAATCGATTTTTTCATAAAACTCCCAGACGATTGGGAGATAGGTCTTCTAGCATCCTGATGCTGTTTGCACCCCGAAAGCACAAGGAATAAAAAGAATACAACTACAAGTAGGTTGCTGTTTTTCATGGGTTTAGATGCTTATTTTTGTTAGTAAATCTTCAAATTTCTTTTGGGTTTCTTCCATCGTAAGTTCTGATTTTCCTCCAGCTGCATTGCGATGTCCACCGCCGTTAAAGTGTTCTCTTGCAAATTGATTAACATCAAAATCACCTTGTGAACGAAACGAAATTTTAATAATTTTTTCTTCTTTATTTTCTATAAAGATAGCTGCAAAATGTATTCCTTGTATGCTTAGACCATAATTTACAATTCCCTCAGTGTCTCCTTTTACATAATTAAAGGAGTTCAGCTCTTCTTGAGTAAGTGTTGTATAAGCAGTCTTAAATTCTGGATAGATAATCATGTTCTGAAGCGCTCTACCTAATATTTGGAGTCTTCCATAAGAACTATTGTCAAATAGTAAACTCGGGATTTCTGTGTTTTGAACGCCTAAATCAATTAGTTCTGCAACAATTCTATGTGTTGTTCCAGTGGTTTTAGGAAATTTAAATGAACCTGAATCAGTAAGTATTCCCGTATAAATACAAGTGCCTATTGTGAAATCGATGTCATCTTTTTTGCCTAATGCGGTAATAAAATTATAAAGCATTTCACAAGTAGATCCAAATGCGGTGTCAGAGTAGGTAACAGCAGCGTAGTCATCTGGATTTTGATGATGATCAATCATGATAAATGGAGATTGAAGCTGTGCTAACACATTTTCCATTTCTCCAGTTCTGTGCAAAGCATTAAAATCTAATGTAAAAATTAGTTCAGCTTCTTGTAATAGTGCTGTGCAGTTTTCTCTATCCTTCTCGTAAATTTTAATTTTGTCAGCTCCCGGCATCCAAGCTAGAAAATCAGGGAACTCATTAGGAGAAATTACAGTAGGGTAGTGGTGGTTTTTTAGTAAAAAATGATAAAGTCCTAATGTAGAACCCATCGCATCACCATCTGGACCTCGGTGCGGGATTATTGCAATTTTTTTAGGCGTTGATAACAACTCTTGTACGGCTTGAATGTCTTGTATTTTCATAGAATGCGAAATTACATTTTTTTAATCTAATGTTGAAATCATTTCTACAAATTACCAAATTTTACACCTCTTAATAACCGTATTTTTTTCAAGCAAAACGCATATAACGTATATTTTAGTCCTATTCTTAATTGAGATGTGTAAATCCCCGTAGAACCTGAACAAAAATAGGCCATACTACAAGCAATACATAATAATAAACCAGCCTCAATCCCAAAAAGTTCTATCCCCATTAAGGTACAAGCTATAGGTGTATGCGTAGCACCAGATAATAAGGCAACAAATCCCATTCCAGCAAGCAAGCTTATGGGTAAGGGTATAAAAAGGGATAACGCGCTACCTAATGTGGCACCTACAAAAAATAACGGAGTAACTTCTCCGCCCTTAAAACCACTTCCTAATGTGATTCCTGTTATAATTATTTTTAATAAAAAATCTTTTGGCAAACTAGGTGTTGTAAAGGATTCTGCAATTACGGGTAGTCCTAGTCCTGTATAGCGTGTCATATCAAAACAATAAAAAAGGATAACAAGAAACGAGCCTCCCACAAGTGGTCTCCAAGGAGCAAATGGAAAAGTAACGCTAAACAATCGATTCCAGTAATGGGCACTTTTTGAATAAAGCATTGCGGTCAAGCCAAAAAGAAGTCCGGCAACTAAAACCCATAAAACTGTTTTAAATGTGATATTTGGGATTTCAAAAATATAGTAAGTGCCATGTTCTATTTCCCAAAGGTCTACCGTGTAATCCGCTATAAGGGCTACTAAAAATAAAGATAAGATGCTTTTTAAAGTTATTCTTTTAAAACAAACAATTTCTAATGCAAAAAATGCGCCTGCTAGAGGTGTCCCAAAAACCGATGCAAATCCCGCACTAATTCCTAGAAGTATTAATATTTGAGATTCCTTTTTTGAGATTTTTTTTACTTTATTGAATTGGTAAGCAATGGCACCTCCAATTTGAACTGCGGTACCTTCTCTACCTGCAGATCCTCCCAAAAGATGAGTTATTAATGTGCCCAAAAAAACCAAAAACCCCATTCTTAAAGGAACTCTTGTTTCAGGATTTTCATAAGCAATCAATAGTAGGTTGTTTCCCTTGTTGCTTTCGTTGCCTAGGTAGTGGTAAAATAGTCCTATTAACAGTCCGCCTACAGGAAGCAACCAAAACAACATTTTGTGCACCGTAAATACTCGTGTAACCCAATCAAGACTCAACAAAAGCAAGGCAGAGGCAGATCCTGTGAATATCCCAATAAGGATACAAATGAGGAACCACAATATTAGGGATGCTATTTTTTGTTGATATTTAGAAAAATCCATTCATTTAAAAGTTACAGCCTACAAAAGTATCATTTAAAGCTATATTTTTATTTTTTGTTACCAATATGTTTTATTTTTAATTAGATGCTTTTCAAATCATTGAAAAGACTAACATAAACAGCATCTAGTAATTCATTTTAACTGCAGCTTTGCCTTCGTGTCTAAAAATAGATATTTAAGAGCGAACCAAAAAATGATCATTTGTCAAATTTTATTCAATAGTTAAAAGTTCCACCCTGTTTATATACTATTTCAACTCATTTGTAGTTATAAATGAAAGTTAAAAAATGGCTTGATTTTTGAAAGTGAATGTTAGGTTTTATATTTTTAAAACTTGTTAGAACCTATAAAATGAATGTACCGCAAATTATGAAAAGGATTTTATTCACAATGATACTACTTGGTTCATTTTACAGTGGTTTTGCTCAAACTGAATTCAATTCAAAGTTCAAAGCAATTCCTCCTAAAAATAATGCTCCAAAGATAAATAAAACAATTCCACCTAAAATTGATATTCCTCCCATTAGCTCACCCAAGCCCATCAATAAACAACCTGTAACAAACCCAAATCTTACAAGTATTCCCGAAACGAAGCCGGTAAAACCTATTTCGATGATACCATCTAGTGAGTTTATCAATCCAGGTGATGTTTACAGAGATAAATTGAACAAGAAAGAAGATAATTCAGAAGGAGTTGTATACCGAAGAAACCAAAATTTGGGAAATTACACTACGGGATCTGTTTCTGCAAAAGTTATGTATCGGGATGCTGCTTATGTAGATGGTGATTTAATACGAGTAATGTTAAATGATAAAGTAATTCAAAACCAAGTTTATTTAGACAGTAATTTTAAAGGCTTTGAAATTGTTTTAGAAAAAGGGTTCAATAAAATTGACTTTGTAGCTTTAAATCAAGGAAGCTCCGGGCCAAACACAGCAGAATTTAAGGTTTATGACGATAAAGGAGCATTGATATCAGCAAGTCAATGGAATTTAGGGACTGGTTTTAAAGCTACAATAATCCTCATTAAAGAATAAAAGTATCACAAGACACAAAAAAACCTCAATCGATTGATTGAGGTTTTTTTATAAGTAAGTAATCTAAATTGAGTTTATAAAACGTTTATTTTACTTTATTAAGTACTGCTTTGAAAGCTTCTGGGTGGTTCATAGCTAAATCTGCAAGAACTTTACGGTTCAATTCGATTCCGTTAGCTTTAACTTTACCCATGAATTGTGAATAAGACATTCCTTCTAATCTAGCTCCAGCGTTGATACGTTGAATCCATAAAGAACGGAAATTTCTTTTGTTCACTTTTCTATCACGGTAAGCGTAGCACATTGCTTTCTCTACCGCATTCTTAGCAACTGTCCAAACGTTTTTACGTCTACCAAAGAAACCTTTGGCTTGCTTCATTATTTTTTTTCTTCTTGCTCTTTTAGCAACTGAATTTACCGATCTTGGCATAATTTTTATTGTTTTTTTGTAGCAGGCGTCCTGAATTGAATCAAAGGAACTTAAAAGCCATACTCCAAGGTTATTTTAAATTGTTTTAACCTAAAGAAATCTTTAGTCAAATGTCAAAAGTCGAATGTCGAAAGTGTGAACTTTTGACTTTAAGACTTTCTAACTTTGGACTTATTAGATAATTCTTAATTGTTGTTTGATGCTTTTCATATCTGTTTTGTGAACTAACGCTGAGTGAGTCAAAGCTAATTTACGTTTTTTAGATTTTTTAGTCAAGATGTGACTTTTAAAAGCATGCTTTCTTTTAATCTTTCCAGAACCAGTAACTTTGAAACGTTTCTTGGCGCTAGATTTGGTTTTCATTTTAGGCATTTTTTCCTAGTGTTTTAATTTATTCTTACTTACTTATTTTATTTAGTCGTAAAGTTTTTAAAGTCTTAAAGTCGAAAGCTGAATACTTTTAACTTTAAGACTTTTGACTTTCAGACTTATTTTTTCTTCTTGGGAGCAATAAACATGATCATTCTTTTTCCTTCGAGAACAGGCATAGCCTCTACTTTTCCAAATTCTTCAAGATCTGTTGCTAATCTCAATAATAAAATTTGACCTTGATCTTTATAAATGATAGAACGCCCTTTAAAGAATACAAAAGCTTTCAGCTTTGCGCCTTCTTTCAAGAATTTTTCAGCGTTTTTTCTTTTAAATTCATAATCATGCTCATCTGTTTGAGGACCAAAACGAATTTCTTTCACAACAACTTGTGTAGATTTCGCTTTTAAAACCTTATCACGTTTCTTTTGTTCGTAAACAAATTTCTTGTAATCCATGATTTTACAAACCGGTGGTTCAGCGTTTGGAGAAATTTCAACTAAATCCAATTCAAACTGATCTGCTAACCTTAGGGCTTCTGCAAGTTTAAAAACACCTGGTTCGATGTTTTCACCTACAAGCCTTACTTCTTGTACACCACGAATAAGGTTGTTTATTCTGTGGGCATCTTTTTTTTCTACGCGAGGTTGGTAACCTCTGTTGCTTCTTATTGCTATGACTTTATAATTTAAGTTAAACTGTAAATACTTTCAATGTTTTGCTAATTTCTTCGTTTACAATAGCTACAAATTCTTCTATTGTAACTGTGATATTACCTTTTCCTTCTTGGCCGTGACGGCGTATAGAAATGGTCCCGTTTTTCTCTTCTTCCTCACCTACAATCAACATAAACGGCGTTTTTTGCATTTCGGCATCTCTAATTTTCTTACCGATGGTCTCGTTTCTATTATCAATGAGGGCGCGAATTTCGTGATTTTCTAGCAAATCTAAAACTTTTTTCGCATATATTTCATATTTCTCGCTCAAAGACAATATTATAGCTTGTTCTGGCATTAGCCAAAGCGGGAAATTTCCTGCTGTGTGTTCTAGTAATATTGCTATAAAACGTTCCATAGAGCCAAAAGGTGCTCTGTGAATCATTACCGGACGGTGTAATTCATTATCTGATCCTTTGTATGTCAGATCAAATCGTTCTGGTAGGTTGTAGTCTACTTGAATGGTTCCTAATTGCCATTGTCTTCCAAGGGCATCCTTAACCATGAAATCTAACTTTGGACCATAAAAAGCAGCCTCACCGTATTCTACTACAGTATTTAAACCTTTGTCTGCAGCAGCATTGATGATTGCGTTTTCTGCTTTTTCCCAATTTTCATCAATACCAATGTATTTATCTCTGTTTTCCTTATCTCTTAACGAAATTTGGGCTGTAAAGTTTTCAAATCCTAATGAACCAAATACATAAAGTACTAAGTCAATTACTTTTTTGAACTCTTCGTCTAATTGTTCTGGAGTACAAAAAATGTGAGCATCATCTTGTGTAAATCCTCGCACGCGAGTTAAACCGTGTAATTCTCCACTTTGTTCGTAACGATAAACCGTTCCAAATTCAGCATAACGTTTTGGCAAGTCTTTGTAAGACCATGGACGTACATTGTATATTTCGCAGTGATGAGGACAGTTCATCGGTTTTAATAAAAACTCTTCTCCTTCTGCAGGTGTATTAATTGGTTGAAAGCTGTCTGCTCCGTATTTTGCATAATGTCCTGAAGTTACATAGAGTTCTTTTTGACCAATATGTGGAGTCACAACTTGCTCGTAACCTGCTTTTTTCTGGGCTTTTTTCAAAAACTGCTCCAATCGATCTCTCAAAGCCGCGCCTTTAGGTAGCCACAATGGCAATCCAGCACCCACTTTCTGTGAAAAGGCAAATAACTCAAGTTCTTTTCCTAGTTTTCTATGATCACGACGCTTTGCTTCTTCTAGTAATTCTAGATATTCAGTTAATTCTTTTTGTTTTGGGAACGATGTTCCGTAAACTCGGGTTAACTGTTTGTTTTTCTCGTCACCACGCCAGTAGGCACCAGCAACACTCATTACTTTCATTGCTTTGATGATACCAGTATTTGGTATGTGACCACCACGACACAAATCAGTAAAGGTATCGTGATCACAAAACGTAATCGTTCCGTCTTCAAGATTAGTAATCAGTTCGGTTTTGTAAACGTTGTCTTTGTATAATTCTAAAGCATCTGCCTTTGAAACGGGACGCAATTTAAATTCGTGTTTTCCTCTTGAAATTTCAAGAACACGGTCTTCAATTTTTTTGAAATCAGCATCTGTGATTTTATGATCCTCAAAATCTACATCGTAATAAAATCCATTTGCAATTGCGGGTCCAAGTGTAAGCTTAATTCCTGGGTACATTTCCTCAAGAACCTGAGCCATAACGTGTGAAGTAGAATGCCAGAATGCTTTTTTACCATCGGCATCATTCCAAGTAAATAATGTAAGGCTACCATCCGTGGTTAGTGGGGTTGTTGTTTCAAATGTAGTACCATTAAAAGAGGCTGAAATTACATTTCTAGCAAATCCTTCACTGATGCTTTTTGCAACATCCATTGGAGTTACTCCTGGAGCAAACTCTCTAACTGACCCATCGGGTAAAGTAATCTTAATCATTGTTTGTTATTTTAAGAATGCAAATATAGTCCATTACAAAAATACAAACAATAGTTGTGTATGTATTGTTTTATAAATAATTGTTTTGTTGAAGTTGAAGCAAGTGAAATTTGCTTGGATTATTTCTAATTTATTTTAAAGGTGATAATCTTAGATTATAATTTGATTTTTTTTACAAGTCAATTTTTTTTAATTCGCTGTAATTTTTGCTTAATCTGGATAAGAAAGTGCCATAAACTAACTTATAAAAGCACCAAATAAAGCCCATTAAAAATAATCCAAAAACCAGTACCACCATAATATTTGAGGTGTCTAAAACATCCGCATTTGTATTAGCATCTTTCATACCTTCATTGAAACCTTGCAAGCCAACGTAAGTACCTGTTAGTCCACCAAAAATGATATTCCAAAAAATGTAGTACGTAACTACTTTTCTTGTTTTTAATATCTTTTTAATTAAATCTTTTGCCGAATTTAAGGTTGAAATGGATTTGTAATTTTTGTAGAACAGGATTATAAAACCAAAAATCACAACGTAATTAATGAGTTCAAGGGTTTTTATTATGGGGTGAGCAATTACAAAAGCATCATATTCTTTGCTACTGATAAAAATAGATATGCCATTTAAAATTAAAAATTCTAAAATGCTAACAATTAGTATCCACTTCACTAATGAAGATGATTTTTTGTGAATCATCACATAAATGTCGTTTGTAGAGACTTGTTCAAAAGTATTTCCTTCTTTTTGCCAGTCTTTTTTGAGTAAATCCAGTTCTTTCATGCTTCTAATGGATTTAATATTTTTTTTAATTTCCCTTTTATTCTATTCATTTTTACTCTTGCGTTTACTTCGCTAATTCCCAATGTTTCGGATATTTCTTGGTAGTCTTTGTCTTCAAGATACATGAAGATTAATGCTTTTTCAATATCATTCAATTGATAAACCGCTTTGTACATTAATTTTAATTGTTCTTCCTCTTCATAGTCATATTCTACATCATTAAGAAAATGTTGCCTGCCTTCAAACTCCACAGTACTTATGGAACGTTTTGTTTTACGATATAGGGTGATGGCTGTATTTAAGGCTACGCGATAAGCCCAAGTAGAAAATTTACTGTCTCCTCGGAACTTAGGGAAAGCTTTCCATAACTGAATCGTAATTTCTTGGAACAAATCTTTATGCGCATCTTCACCATTAGTATACAACCTACAAATCTTGTGGATTATATTCTGGTTTTCTTGCAAAAGTTGCACAAAAGTCTGTTCTAGTTTTTCACTCATAATTACGTTAGTGGAGAGTTAATGTTTTTTGTTACACAAAATATGTTTTTTGTTGTCAAATTTTATTCGAGCAATATTGATAAATAATATTCAAGTTTCTATTATTTGTTTTTCTCTGTACATTTGTCACATGTTACTATCTGTTATTATTCTTAATTACAATGTTCGGTACTTTCTAGAGCTTTGTTTAATCAGTGTTCAAAAAGCAATTGAAGGTGTTGACGCAGAGATAATTGTGATTGATAATAATTCTGTCGATGATAGTTGTGCAATGGTGTTGCAACGATTTCCATCGGTGAAGTTAATTCAAAACAAATTGAATGTAGGTTTTCCAAAAGGGAATAATATAGGTGTCGATCATGCTTCAGGAGAGTATGTTTGTATTCTAAATCCAGACACGGTTGTGGCTGAAGATACTTTTTTAAAAATTCTAGAATTTGCTAGTCAAAAAGATCATTTAGGGATTGTAGGTTGTAAGCTAATTGATGGTTCTGGTGGTTTTCTTCCAGAGAGTAAACGAGGTGTTCCAACTCCGTTTGTAGCTTTTACAAAGATTGCGGGTCTGTATAAACTTTTCCCTAAATCTAAAATCTTAGGCAAGTACTATGCAAACCATTTGCAGGAAGAGCAAACTGGGAAAGTTGATGTTTTAGTGGGTGCTTTTATGCTTTTAAAACGAAAGTTGTATTTAGAATTAGGAGGATTTGACGAAGTTTGTTTCATGTATTCAGATGATATTGATTTGTCATACATGTCGCTAAAAGCGGGATATAATAATTATTACTTTGGTGCAACTACTGTTATTCATTATAAAGGAGAAAGTACTCATAAAGATGGCTTGTATATGAGGCGATTTTCAGAGGCGATGTATTTTTTTTACAACAAACATTTTAGTAATGCAAAATCTATTTTTAGGATAAAAGAGTGGTTGCTTGCTGTTTTTATGAAAATAGGCGTCTCTGTTTTTACCGCATACAAGACTTTACAAGGTAATTCCTTATTTCAGAAAACAAAAGAAACAATTTCTCCTAAATATATTTTGTTTTCCAATGATCAAAGTTTGCTTCAAAAAATGGAACGCTCGTTACAAAAAAAAGTAAAATTTCATGATTTAAAAACAGAAAAAATGCTACTTTCGTCAATAGTGAAAGAGGAAACTAATGTTGAAATCATCCTTGATAATGAATTTATATCTTTTAAGGATTGTATCGCGATTCAGGAATCTTCAAAGAAAGAGGGATTTAACCAACGAATAACTTTTAAAATTAAGCCAAAAGCTACCGATTTTTTAATAGGAAGTAATAATAGTACATCACGTGGCGAAGTGGTTAAAATGACGTAAAAAATTATATTTAATGTAATTTATATTTGAAATATTTAGTAATTTCGCAAACTGAAAATCAATATCACCTTTTAGGTTAATAATATGGCAAGATATGAATTAAAACTTCCAAAAATGGGAGAAAGCGTTGCAGAAGCAACTATTACCAACTGGTTAAAAGAAGTTGGAGACAAGATTGAAGCTGATGAAGCGGTACTAGAGATTGCTACTGATAAAGTAGATAGTGAGGTGCCAAGTGAGGTTTCGGGAGTTCTTGTAGAACAACTTTTTGGTAAAGATGATTTGGTACAAGTAGGTCAAACCATCGCAATCATTGAAACAGAAGGTCCTGATGGTGTAAGTACTGAAGCGGCAGTTGCTATACCTGTGGCAGCTACTTCAATTGAAAAAGAAGTTGAGACTGTAAAAAATACCATTGCTGCGCCAGTAGATTTTTCTAATTCAGAAAAATTCTTGTCGCCGCTTGTTAAGAATATTGCAAAAGAAGAAGGTGTTTCTCTTGCAGAACTTGAATCTATTGCTGGTACAGGGAAAGAGGGTAGAGTTACTAAAAATGACATTCTAGATTATGTAAAAAATAGAGGCAACCAGCCAGTAGTTGCTTCACCTGCTCCAGTTGTAGAGAAAGTTATTCTTGCTGCTGCGGTGCCTGTAGCTCAAAAAGCGGTACCAGTTTCTGTAAACGGTGGTGATGAAGTTATTGAAATGGATCGTATGCGAAAGTTAATTTCGGGTTATATGGTAGCTTCAGTTCAAACATCAGCGCATGTACAATCTTTTATAGAGGTTGATGTTACGAATATTGTAAAATGGAGAGAGAAAAATAAAAACGTATTTGAAAAGCGTGAAGGTGAAAAGCTTACTTATACTCCTATATTTATGGAGGCTGTAGCCAAAGCTTTAAAAGATTTTCCAGGTATGAATATTTCTGTTGATGGCGATTACATCATCAAGAAAAAGAATATAAACTTAGGAATGGCTGCTGCCTTACCAAATGGTAACTTGATTGTTCCGGTTATTAAAAATGCTGACCAGTTGAATTTAGTAGGAATGGCAAAAGCGGTAAACGATTTAGGGAACCGTGCAAAAATGGGTAAATTAAAACCAGATGATACTCAAGGAGGAACCTATACTGTTACTAATGTTGGGACTTTTGGAAGTGTTTTTGGTACGCCAATTATAAACCAGCCACAAGTAGGTATTCTTGCCCTTGGAGCTATTCGTAAAGTACCGGCTGTTATTGAAACCCCGGAAGGAGACTTTATAGGTATTCGTCAAAAAATGTTTTTATCACACAGCTATGATCATAGAGTAGTTGATGGTGCATTGGGAGGTAGTTTTGTGAAACGTGTAGCTGAATATTTAGAGGCTTTTGATGCTGATAGAGCTGTTTAAATTACTTAAATCATAATTGAAACCCCTGATTGATATAAAAGTCTATCAGGGGTTTTATTTTTTATTCTGCTTTTATTAGTCTTTGTTTAGCTTTGGAATTAACTCCAAATTTTTATATTTGCCACATTCAAAAACAAAAAATGGAACTAAAACTCAATAAGCCAATTTGCTTTTTCGATCTTGAAACCACAGGTATTGATATTGGAAAAGACCGAATTGTAGAAATTTCAATATTCAAAGTTTTTCCAAACGGAAATAAGGAAAGTAAAACGTGGCTCGTAAATCCTACTATTCCTATTCCGGCACAAACTACAGCGGTTCACGGAATTACTGATGAAAAAGTAGCTAATGAACCAACTTTTAAAGAGCTGGCAACGCAGGTGTATAATATGATAAAAGACAGCGATTTGGCTGGATTTAATTCGGATCGTTTTGATATTCCTTTATTAGCCGAAGAATTACTTCGTGCAGGATTAGATTTTGACATGAAAAATAGAGTTTCAGTTGATGTGCAAACTGTTTTTCATAAAATGGAAGAGCGCACACTTAGTGCTGCATTAAAATTTTATTGCGGTAAAGCTCTAGAAAATGCGCATTCAGCAGAAGCTGATACCATGGCTACTTACGAGATTTTGAAAGCGCAATTAGATCGTTATCCAGAATTGGAAAATGACATGAAATCGTTGTCTGAATTTACAACTCGCAAGAAAATTGCCGATTTTGCAGGAATGATAGCATTTGACAAGGATAATGAAGAGATTTTTACCTTTGGAAAACATAAAGGTGTCAAAGTAGAAAAGGTGTTAGAAACAGAACCAGGCTATTTTAGTTGGATTCAAAATGCTGATTTCCCTTTGTATACAAAGAAGGTTTTAACGGCGATTAAACTTCGAAAACTGAACAATAAATTAAGCTAATTTTTGAATCTTTCAATCATTAAATTTTTTAATTAAGAAATGAAAATAATCTGTATCGGTAGAAATTATACCAATCATATCGCAGAGTTGCATAATGAAAAGCCATCGGAGCCTGTTGTTTTTTTAAAACCAGATTCGGCTATTTTATTAAAACAACATCCTTTTGTTATTCCTGAATTTTCAAATGATGTGCATCATGAAATCGAGTTGATTGTTAAAATTAGTAAGGTTGGTAAATACATTGAACCTAAGTTTGCTCATAAATACTATGATGAAATAAGTGTTGGGATTGATTTTACAGCACGTGATTTACAAGAGAAATTAAAGTCGAAAGGATTGCCATGGGAAAAAGCAAAGGCGTTTGATGGTTCAGCTGTTTTAGGAGATTTTTTACCTAAAAGTAAATTTTCTTCATTAGAAAATATTACATTTGAACTTCTTAAAAATGGAAAATCAGTTCAAAATGGAGATTCAAGCTTGATGCTTTGGAAAATTGATGAATTGGTGTCTTACGTTTCACAATTTTTTACGCTTAAAATTGGCGATGTAATTTTTACAGGAACTCCAGAAGGAGTAGCAGCTGTAAATCAAGATGACGTTTTAGAGGGGTTTTTAGAAGGACAACAACTATTTAGAATACAAGTAAAATAATGGCTATACATTACAACCTATCAAAAGTGTACGCACTTTCAGATAATGACCCAGAATTTGTCAATGAGATATTGACTTTGTTTGTTACAGAGGTTCCTGAGGATTTACTACAAATTAAAGAAGGAATAAAGAAGAAAGACCACAAGCATGCTTACGCGTATGCACACAAGATAAAGCCAACTCTGGATTTAATGGGAATGAATGTTGCTTTTGAAGAAATTTTACAAATTGAAGCCTGGACAAAAGCTGAAGGGAAAAAGAAAGATATAAAAGAGACTTTTAAAAGTGTTAAAAACCAAGTCAATGATGCGGTGAAAGAAATCAAAAAAGATTTTGATGTGTAAATATTATAAAAAAAGTGACCTTTTCGGGTCACTTTTTTTATAAACAATATCTGTAAAGTTGTATTTTTATTTTGGAACAATAAGATGATAAATTGGTATTAGTTCTTAAAATCCAAGACGATAATTAAATAATTAAAATTTACTAATGAAAGCAACCATAGTTACAATAGGTGACGAAATATTAATTGGTCAAATTACAGATACTAATTCGGGATTTATAGCTAAGGCTCTAGATAGAATTGGAATCGAAACAATAGAAATGTTATCTATAAGTGATGATAAAAACCATATTTTACAAACCTTGTCAAGATTGCAAAACACTGTTGATTTTGTCTTGCTTACGGGAGGGTTAGGGCCTACAAAAGATGACATTACAAAGAAAACGTTTTGTGATTACTTTGAAGATGAATTAATAGTCAATCAAGATGTTGAAAAGCATGTTGTAGCGCTTATTGAGCGGGTTATGAATAGGTCAGCTTCACAAGTAAACAAAGATCAAGCTCTAGTTCCATCAAAATGTATTGTGTTGCATAATCAAGTAGGTACGGCACCTGGGATGTGGATTAAAAAAGAAAACACAGTTTACATTTCACTTCCAGGAGTTCCTTATGAAATGAAATATTTGGTGGAACATGAAATAATTCCAAAGATTGTACAAGAATACAAACGTCCTTACATTATCCACAAAACCATTTTGACTTATGGTCAAGGTGAAAGTGTAGTGGCTGAGCGTATTGAAGCATGGGAAAATGGATTGCCTGCTTTTATAAAATTAGCCTACTTGCCAGCGCCAGGAAGAGTGCGTTTACGATTGACGGCACGCGGGACTGATAAAGAAATTCTAGAAGCTGCTATTCAGGAAAATGTAAATTCAGTAACTGAGATTATCAAGGATATTATTGTGGGTTTTGATGATGATGAAACGCTGGAAGTTGTCCTGGGATCACTATTTACAAAGCATAATAAAACAATTGCAACAGCCGAAAGTTGCACTGGTGGTAAAATTGCACAGGTATTAACTGCTGCTGCTGGAGCGTCAAAATATTTTAAAGGTGGCGTGGTTACTTATGATACACAAGCTAAAATAGATGTACTTGGAGTCTCTAAGCAGGACATCGAAGCTCATTCGGTGGTGAGTAAAGAAGTAGTCTCTGCTATGGCAGCAAGTGTAAAAGCTATAATGAAAACAGATTATGCAATTGCTACAACTGGAAACGCTGGGCCTCTAAAAGGAGATTCGAATGCCGAAATTGGAACTGTTTTTATAGCAATTGCTACGCCAAGTGAAATAATTGTTGAGGAATTTAATTTTGGCCAACCCCGTGAAAAAGTGATAGATAGGGCTGTAATAAAAAGTTTAGAGCTAGTGTATAAAGAAATTTTGAAAATTGTGTAAAATTATTGTTGGTTAATAGGTTTATTTTTCTTTTCTTTGCACCCTGATTTTGATTAACGATAAAAGATAAGTATAATGTCAAGAGTTTGTGACCTTACAGGTAAAAGAGCGATGGTAGGAAATAACGTTTCTCACGCTATGAACAAAACTAAGAGAAAATTTTCTGTGAACTTAGTTAAAAAGCGTTTTTATCTTCCAGAAGAAGATAGATGGATTACTCTAAGAGTAGCTGCATCTACGATAAAAACAATTAATAAAAATGGAATTGCTGCTGTTTTGAAAAAAGCTCAGTCAGAAGGATTTATTAAATAATCCGTTCCACAATAAATATATAGCAAGATGGCAAAGAAAGGTAATAGAATCCAAGTAATTTTAGAATGTACAGAACACAAAACAACTGGTGTTGCAGGTACTTCGAGATACATCACTACTAAGAACAAAAAAAATACTCCGGATAGATTAGAGATTAAAAAATTTAATCCAATCTTGAAGCGTGTAACTGTTCACAAAGAAATTAAGTAATAATTACAAATTTTAAAAGGTTAAAATGTTTACGTTTCAAACCTAATTAAAATTTAAATAACATTTGAATCATGGCAAAGAAAACCGTAGCATCGTTACAAACATCTTCTAAGAGATTATCAAAAGCCATCAAAATGGTAAAATCTCCTAAAACAGGTGCGTATACATTCGTAGAATCTATTATGACTCCTGAAGCTGTTGATGAGTTCTTGAAAAAGAAATAATTAACAGAGATAATTTATAGAAAAGCTACTTTCATTCGGAAGTAGCTTTTTTATTTTCTATATTTACCCCGAAAAAAAACCAAGTGTTTTTTAAGACTTATAGTTCATTTTATACCCTACTTACAATGAGTTTTTTTAAAAAAATATTTTCATCAGAGAAAAAAGAGATACTAGACAAAGGTTTAGAAAAGTCAAAAACAAATTTCTTTTCAAAGCTTACGAAGGCTGTCGCAGGAAAGTCTAAAGTTGATGATGAAGTTCTGGATAATCTAGAAGAAATTCTTGTTGCCTCTGATGTGGGAGTAAGTACTACGTTGAAAATCATTAGTAGAATTGAAAAGCGAGTAGCATCAGATAAGTATTTAGGTATCTCAGAGTTGAACCAAATTTTGAGAGAAGAAATTGCTGGCTTACTTTCTGAAACTAATACCGGTGAGTCATCTGAGTTTGTTATTCCAGCAGACAAAAAACCATACGTAATTATGGTGGTAGGTGTAAATGGAGTAGGGAAAACTACGACTATTGGTAAATTAGCATATCAATTCAAAAAGCAAGGATATAATGTAGTTTTGGGTGCTGCAGATACGTTTCGTGCCGCTGCGATAGATCAATTGCAAATTTGGGCTGATCGTGTAGGAGTTCCTATTGTGAGGCAAGAAATGGGAAGTGATCCGGCTTCGGTGGCTTTTGATACTTTGCAATCGGCGGTGGCTCAAAAAGCAGATATTGTAATTATTGATACAGCAGGACGTTTACACAATAAAATCAATTTGATGAATGAATTGTCTAAGGTGAAGCGTGTGATGCAAAAAGTGGTTGCCGATTCGCCACATGATGTTCTATTAGTTCTTGATGGATCTACTGGACAAAATGCTTTTGAACAAGCAAAACAATTTACAGCAGCTACCGAGGTGAGTTGTTTAGCTGTTACTAAACTTGATGGAACTGCAAAAGGCGGAGTTGTTATCGGAATTTCTGATCAGTTTCAAATTCCAGTAAAATATATAGGAGTAGGTGAAGGTATTGAGGATCTTCAAGTTTTTAACAAATTGGAGTTTGTAGATAGTTTTTTCAAATAATAGCTAGTTTGTTATGAATTTTTCTTTCTTGAAAAATATTTCTCCCATGTATCTTTATTTAGTTAGTATTATTTCTTTTGTTTTAGCAAATGTTACCAGAGAAATAAATGTGACATTATATTATGCATTACTTTTATTGGGTTTAGTGTTTTTTGTATTGGGTCTTTTAAGGAGGATGCAATCTAAATAATTAGAATAAAGCACTGATTTTTTGCCATAAAACTGCATCAAAGTCGGATAGTCCAAAAGTCGGATTGTCAGGATTTACAACTTCGCCCATACGTATCACAACCATTTTTTTACTAGGCACGATATATATTTTTTGATCGTTTTTGCCTAGTGCGCTATACATGTCTGCAGGAGCTGAAGGGATAAGACTTCCTGGAAATGTGAGCGATACTTGTGGTAATTTGTATGAAGTTTTCCCGTTTAGCCACCACATGTAGCCATAAGAAAGATTTGTGTTTTGTGATGTGTTTGCAGCTTGATTCATAAAAGTTTCACTGACAATTCTTGTTTCGTCCCATTTTCCTTTGTTCAATGCTAGGAGTCCAAATCGGGCCATGTTTCTTGTTGTACTCCAGTAAACGCTGAGTCCATCAGAATTAATCCAGCTGCCACCAGTCATTCCTATTCGGTCTCTAAGTTTTATATTGAAATAATTGCTCCACGTTTGTCCGCTTGTTCTAGCAATTACATCTTGAAGTTTTACATAAACGTTGTGGTATGCCCATCTAGAGCCTGCATCAGCAACATATTGTAAATTTGCGGGTGATACATCAGATCCTAAGGTTTCGTTTAATCCGGAGTCCATACAAAGTAAGTTTTTGCAGGTGATAAGGTTTTCTTTGGCTAATGGTGCGCTTGTCCATCCTGTTCCTAAATAATCTGAAACTTTATTATTGATGTTAATTAAGCCTTCATCTTGAGCGATTCCAGTTACTGTTGTTGTGAGTGTTTTACCAGCACTAGCCCAATACCATAAGGAATTTGCGGTATGACCATTAAAATAGTTTTCTAAAACTATTTTTCCGTCTACTAAAATTATAAATGATTTGGTGTTTTTAAGTTCTAAATAATCTAGTAAAGGTTGCACTGCAGCTGTTTTCCATCCTAAGCTTGCTACTGTTTTTGTTTCCCAAGTTGTGCTGTTCATGGGTGGAAAGTAAATTTTATCCTGAGTTGTGACTGGAGTAGTGGCTTCTCTAGGTTCTGAACTGCAACTCATTAGTAGGAGAACAAATGCAATAAAAGTTGTTGTCTTTGTCATTTTGGGGTGGTTTTTACTAATAGGATGTTAAAGATAGTAATTAGTTTAATGGAAGGATAACTATTTTTTTTGTTTGCATTTTTTAAGAGTAACTTTGTAAAGAGATTAGTGCTTTATAATTTGTTACGCTACTAGCCCTGATTGCAGTGAAATCCTTTTTTACCGCTTTTTTTGCGGGAAAAAAGATTGCAACGAAAAGCAGGAAATAGCTCCAAAAAAAAATATTTTATGAAAAAAACGGTTTGTATTATTGTAGCTTTTTTAGCATTAGTTTCTTGTTCGCAAAAAGTTGTGCCGGCTGATTTAGCTAAAATAAACGGGTATTGGGAGGTGGAGAATGTAGTTTTTGACTCCATTGATGATAAGGAATACCGCATGAATGAGGTTTATGATTATTTCAAAATTGTGAATAATAAGGGGATTCGTAAAAAAGTGATGCCGCAGCTTAATGGTACTTTTTTGGTTAATGATGTGTTTGAAAAAGTATCGGTACGTTATACAGCAGACGGTGTTTTCTTGGATTACACAACGGCTTACATGAAATGGAGTGAGGAAATTATTACACTTACTGATACAGAGTTAGTATTGTTGAATAAAGACAATACGGAATACCACTATAAAAGAGCGACAGAAATAAACTTGATTGGTGATGGCAAAACGACTAAATAACCAAAGTACAATAGGGGATGTTTTGAAACAAATAATCCAAGTGAATAAGTTGCAACCTGGCATGGATCAAATTGATGTGAAAGATGCTTGGAAAAATCTTATGGGGAATGGTGTAAATAGCTACACGAATAATGTAGTTTTGAAAGGAAGTACGTTATATGTAGAGTTGACTTCATCTGTATTACGAGAGGAATTAAGTCACGGAAAGTCTAAAATTGTTAAAATGATCAATGAGGAATTAAGACGCGATGTGGTGAAAGATGTAGTTTTGAGATAGACTTTTTTAAGCTAATAATTAAATTTTTGTTCTGATGCGTATACAATCTAAATTTAAATTTTTAGTAATTTTTTTAGTTTTTAATATTACAATATTACCACCTTTGGTTATTTATCTTTCGGCTACATCTCCGGTAGCGGATATGGTTTTACCTGTTTTATTTTTATTATTTGTTTTCTTTTTTTGGTTGACAGTTTTAAGAACTAGAGCTTTTAAAGTGGAAATTGATGGTAATACTGTAATTATAAAACGTTATTTTGGATTAGGGAAATCCATAGGCTATGATTTAAAAACATTAGATGGTTTTATAACCATAGTAGAATCAGCAAAGGGAGGTGTTTACGAATCTATTTTTATTCTTAAAGATGGAAAAAGAGTAGGTAGTATTTCTAGTTTTTATCACAGTAATTTTGAGCAATTAAAGTTGATTTTGAAAGAAAAACTAATTGATCTTGGAGAAAGAAATCCTAATTTTAAGGTAGAAAGCTCTGAACTATTTAGATAAATATGGAATAAAAAAAATCCCGTTTCATAATTGAAACGGGATTTTCTGTTTTTATATGTCACTGTTAACTGTGACATATAAAAACAGAATACTAGAATTGCTCTCTTCCAGCAAAATGCAGCTATTGAAGGTGCTTTCCATTTTGCTGGAAGAGAG
>NZ_JBWJVJ010000026.1:0-37691 GCF_056428925.1 Flavobacterium sp. GNP011
ATCAGCCATGAAATTACCAATTTTAAGTAAATCATTTTCGCCAGAAAGGTAAATGTGTGCTAGGAAATTCATGTGATTACTTTAAAGATTTATAGCATGAAATTTTACGTTCATTTCTATTTTGTAGGCTTCAATTCTTATATTTGTCAGCAATTTAAAATTTAAAATTCAATTTATAAAATATAAATCAATGACTTTAATAAAATCAATATCAGGAATTCGAGGTACAATAGGCGGAAATGTAGGGGATAACCTAACTCCTGTTGATGCTGTAAAATTTGCATCGGCTTATGGAACTTGGTTAAAAAGCTACAGTAAGAAAGATAAAATCACGGTAGTTGTAGGACGTGATGCTCGTATATCTGGACCAATGATTCATAATTTGGTAGTAAACACCTTGATTGGTTTGGGTATTGATGTGATTGATTTAGGACTTTCAACTACTCCAACAGTTGAAGTTGCTGTACCACTTGAAAAAGCTGAGGGCGGAATAATATTAACGGCATCGCATAATCCAAAACAGTGGAATGCTTTAAAATTATTGAACGAAAAAGGGGAGTTTTTAAATGGTGAAGAGGGACTTAAAATTCTTGAAATTGCGGAAAGCGAAGGTTTTAATTTTTCGGATGTTGATGATTTAGGAACTATCACAATTAATGATGCCTACATGGATATTCACATTGACGAGGTTTTAAACTTACCATTAGTAGATATTGAAGCTGTGAAAGCAGCAAAATTTAAAGTTGTTGTTGATGGAGTAAATTCATCAGGTGGAATTATTATTCCTAGATTATTAGAATTAATGGGCGTTGAAGTGGTAGAGCTTTACTGTGAACCAAACGGTCATTTCCCTCATAATCCAGAGCCTTTGAAAGAACATTTAACCGATATTTCGGAATTAGTGGTAAAAGAAAAAGCACATTTAGGAATCGTTGTGGATCCAGATGTAGATCGTTTGGCATTCATTTGTGAAGATGGCGAAATGTTTGGCGAAGAATACACTTTAGTTGCTTGTGCCGATTATGTTTTGAGTAAAACTCCAGGAAATACAGTATCTAATATGTCATCGTCTCGTGCTTTACGCGATGTTACAAACGCACATAACGGAAATTACGAAGCCAGTGCCGTAGGTGAGGTAAATGTAGTAGAATTGATGAAAAAAAATAATGCAGTTATTGGTGGTGAAGGAAACGGTGGAATTATCTACCCTGAGCTTCATTACGGACGTGATAGTTTGGTAGGAGTAGCTTTGTTTTTGACGCATTTGGCAAACAAAAAAATGACGGTTTCGGCATTGCGTGCTTCGTATCCGGAATATTACATGAGCAAAAATAAAATTGAATTGACACCGCAAATTGATGTAGATGCTATTCTTGTTGCCATGACCGAAAAGTACAAGAACGAAGATATTACTACTATTGATGGTGTTAAAATTGATTTTGTCGAAAATTGGGTTCACCTAAGAAAATCAAATACAGAGCCTATTATTCGTATTTATACCGAAGCAGCCTCTCAAGAGCTAGCAGATCAATTAGCACTTAGAATTATTGATGAAATTAAAGCAGTTGCTGGTATTTAATGAATAGAATTTTTAAACCCTTTTGTATTTTTCAAAAGGGTTTTTTAAAAATAATACAATTGTAAGTCTAAAGAGGTGTTTTTTTCGTAGATGATACATAGTTTGAAAAGGGTTTTCGATTTTTCTGTTGTATTATAAAGACGAATTGTAAAACGAAATAAAAAAGATTTAAAATTTATATTTATGAAAAAAATTTCCGCACTTCTGGTTTTGTGTTCATTTCTATTTGTTGCTTCTTGTTCAAGTGATGAAAATAATTCTAGTCCTGATGCTGTTACAGTTGATAAAAATTTGAACAAACAGCAAACCGGTAGCTCTGCAAATGATTTATTATCAGATAGAAAATTTAAAAGTTTGGTGATTGAAGTGGTTTATGTAAATGGTTTTGAGCCTAGTGCCGCTGCCATTACTAATTTTGTCAATTTTTTGAGCGCAAGAACGTTTAAGCCAGCTGGCATTACTGTTGTAAAACGTGGAATTCCTTCACCAGGAACGGCACCATATTCAAACGAAGAAATAGTTAGTATTGAGGATGCTAATAGAACTAGATACAATTCAGCTGACCAAATTGCGGTGTGGGCTTTTTTTGCAGATGGAAAATCAGATAAAGATGCTGGAAATTCATTTGTTCTAGGAACGGCTTATCGCAATACTTCATTTGTGATTTATGAACAAACTGTTCATGGATTGAGTGACAGTGCATTTGAACCCAACAGAAGCGCGCTGGAAACCACAGTAATCACTCATGAGTTTGGACATGTTTTAGGTTTGACAAATTTTGGAACTGCAATGCAAAGCAATCATGAAGATGCAGAACATCCAAAACATTGTAACAATAAATCATGTCTGATGTATTGGTCATTTGAATTGAGTGCAGGTATAGGCAGTATGGGTTCTTCAAGTACTATACCGCAACTAGACTCCCAATGTATTGCGGACCTTCGTGCCAATGGAGGAAGATAGAGGCAAATAATTTATTTTCTTTAATTTTTAAGAATTCGAAGCATAATTATGATTCATAAGTACACTTTTTCTGAATTTTTGAGGTAATGTTAAATTCACGGAAAATTACTTCCAATCGAATGTAGTGTTATATTTAAAAGAACTGGAGCACAACATAAAATTTAATAATGAAAGAAATAATACTAAAAACAATCATCTGTTCTTTTGCTTTTTTATTTGTTTCTTGTGAAAACTTGAATACACAAATTGAACAATATCCCAAAAAAAATGCGTCTGAAAGAGTTCCTGTTTTTTCTATAGATTGGTCGGCAAACTTGAAAACTAAAAATCTATATTACACTAATGCTAGTATAATTTTAACAGACACTTTTTCGAATAAGCAATCAATCTGTTTACGTAAAAATAAGTTTATAGCTAAATTAATTAACCCAAAATCTAAAGATTTTGTTTTATTTGATTTAGATTCTAAGATAAATGAGAATATAAAAATTGAAATTAATTATTTGAATTCAAAAAAGAATTTCAACTGTATTCTTAAGGATAAAATTATTACTAAAGAAAAACTTGAAGTATATATTTTTAGAATTAAAGATTGGGGAAGATATTCAGAAAGTTTAGTTCTAGATTTAATTGTTTTAGTAACTAAAAAATATGGTCTAATTGGTTCATATTACACCGACAATGATTTAGAAGCAGAAAAAATAATGATTGCACATGCTGGAGATTTATTAAATGAATATGTAGATTACTCAAAAGTGGAATTAGCGACTTTAAAATAAACATCATACGTTACAAGCAATTTGGGTATTAGGCTTAATAGAAAATTGGTTTTGTATTTGGAAATTTGGCAAATCCGAATAATGGGATTAATTTAGTACAAAACTGCTTTTAGCGCGGGGACGATATGAATTGAAAATGACTTAATTTAAATAAATCAAAGCTGTTAGGGATTTCAATTTTAGTTTTTACAATAAAACCTATATCTTTGATGTAAATTAAGAGTGCCATGAATGTAGTAGCAACTAAAACGGAGTTAGAACTTTATTTTGATCAATTTAGAAATCATATTATTGGTTTAAACCAAGAATTTGAATCACCTTACGGGAAACAAAAAATTGTCTACACTGATTGGACCGCAAGCGGAAGGTTATACCGACCAATTGAAGAAAAATTAATGAATGAATTTGGCCCTTTTGTGGCCAATACACATACCGAAACCACCATTTCAGGGACTGCCATGACAAAGGCGTATCACAAAGCACGTCACATCATCAAACATCATGTGAATGCTAATGCAGATGATGTTCTTATTACCGATGGAACCGGAATGACAGGTGTGGTGAACAAATTTCAAAGAATTTTAGGTTTAAAGGTTCCTGAAAACCTAAAGAATTTCATCACGATTCCTGCCGAAAAAAAGCCGATTGTTTTTATTTCGCACATGGAACATCATTCAAACCAAACGTCTTGGTTAGAAACAATTGCCGATGTTGAGGTAATTCCAGCTACTGAGGATGGACTTTTTAGTTTAGAAAATCTAGAAAAATTATTAGATAAATATAAAGAAAGACCTTTTAAAATTGCATCCATCACTTCATGCTCTAATGTTACGGGTATCAAAACGCCTTATCATGCGGTAGCAAAAATGATGCATCAACATAACGGACTCTGTTTTGTTGATTTTGCTTGTTCGGGTCCTTACGTAAAGATAGATATGCACCCGGAAGATCAAGAGTCTTATTTAGATGCTATTTTCTTTTCTCCGCATAAGTTTTTAGGAGGTCCTGGAACTTGTGGGATCTTAGTTTTTAATAAAAAATTGTATCAAAATGTTGTACCAGATAACCCTGGTGGGGGAACTGTAAGTTGGACAAATCCATGGGGAGAACACAAATATATCGATAATATTGAGGATCGAGAAGATGGGGGAACTCCAGGTTTTTTACAAGTTATAAAAACAGCATTAGCCATACAGCTCAAAGAACAAATGGGCGTAGATCAAATTTTGAAAAGAGAACACGAAATTGTAGAATATATTTTTTCATCATTAGGATTAATTCCAAATATTAAAATTTTAGCAGCTCAACATCAAGATAGACTGGGTGTTATTTCTTTTTTTATTGAAGACCTGCATTTTAATTTAGGTGTGAAATTATTAAATGATAAATTCGGGATACAAACGCGTGGAGGGTGCAGTTGTGCGGGAACATACGGGCATTTTTTACTGCATGTTGACCAAGAGACTTCAAATAAATTGATAGACGAAATTTCGCTTGGTGATTTAATTAGAAAACCAGGCTGGATCAGGATGTCTGTGCATCCTACTACTACCACAGCTGAAATTGAATATGTGTGTAACGGAATCAAAGCGTTAGCTGAAAATCATGCAACATGGTCCTTAGATTACCAATACAATCCAGTTTCTAATGAGTTTGTTCATAAAGAAGCTCAGCCACTAGAGGATGAACTAGTAAAAAGTTGGTTTTCTTAATAAATTTCACAATTGCTATTTGTAAAAAAAACAAAGGTTAAATCAAAAAAGACTGAAAACGGAAAATAGAGACCGTTACAATTACCTTCTATGTTTCCATCGTTTATGAGTCCAGAAATAAAATTCAGGAGCCTCTTGAATTTGTTTCTCAACCTCTTTGATGTAAGCTTCTGTAATTTTAAAATCAGGGGCAGATTTTGCGTTTTCACTCAATGGAACAATGGTCATTTCGTAATACCCGCGTTTTACTTTTTTTACCTTAGCAAATACCACATTCATATCGTATTTTTTAGCCAGCATTTCAGGTCCCGTGTGAACGGGAACTTCAACACCCATAAAACTTTGCCAGTGAAATATTCTATCTATTTTAGGGGATTGATCGCTAGCTAAGCCATATATGCACTGAATATTATTACGGTAGTTGTCAGCAATTAACGAGATAGTTTTGTTGGTGGGGACTAATTCGGTGTTATATTTAGATCTGATGTTACGTACTAGTTTATCAAAATGTTGATTTGCTAATTTTTTATAAACACCAACACCTTTTAGCGATATTTTTTGATTAAAAGAAAGCAACCACTCCCAACTGGCATAATGGGACGCAATAAGCATAACACTTTTTTCTTTTTTTTCTAATTCGGTCATTACTTCAAGGTTAGTCACAACAAAACGCTTGTTCATTTCTGCTGATGAAATAGTCATTGTTTTGATCATTTCTAGAAACATATCACACAAATGATGATATGATTTTTTTTCAATAAGTAAACGTTCTTCTTGGCTAAAATGTGGCAAAGCCAATGCAATATTGGCACGAACTACTTTTTTTCGGTACCTAATAATGTAATATACCACAAAGTAAACCCCATCAGAAATACCATAAAGTAGGGGAAAAGGTAAAATAGATATGAACCAAAGAAACGGATACGCTATTATAAAAACGAGTAACTGCATGCAGATTTTTTTTTGACAAATATAACTTAATTTTGATTGTGTATATAATTTCCCTTACACATGGATCAGTATTTTGAGAATTACTATCTTTACCCATCACAAAAAATACGGAATATGAATACTGTTTTATTAGCATTAATAATTGTTAATGTATTGTTTAGTTACAAAGGATTTAACGACTTGTCTTTTTTTAGAAAATACGAATTTCATGTAGGAAGCATCAAAGCTGGAGAGCAAATCCGAATGATTACCTCTGGTTTTTTGCATGCAGATATGATGCATTTATTTTTTAATATGTTTACCCTGTGGATGTTTGCACCAGTAGTATTAGGGCAACTGGGTAATTTTTCATTTTTATTGATCTATTTTGGCAGCCTTATTTTTGGGAGTTTGCTTACTATGGTTTTTCACAACAATGACTATGGGTATAGAGCAGTTGGCGCATCAGGGGCAGTTACAGGAATCTTATATTCGGCTATTTTATTACAACCTAATATGATGTTAGGAATATTTTTTATAATTCCAATGCCTGCCTATATTTTTGGGATCTTGTATTTATTGTACTCTATTTATGGTATGCGTGCTAAGAATGATAACATTGGCCACACGGCACATTTTGGTGGAGCTGTAGGCGGATATCTAATTACTTTAATAAAACAACCCACTATGTTTGTAGATAATACGATGATGGTCATTGTTTTAGCAATTCCTATTGTGGCTCTTTTTATAATGGTAAAGCTAGGTAAGTTATAATGGCATAACTTTTGGAAAGTATAATATGATAAACTTAAATTTTATAAAAATGAAAAAAGCAATTGTTGCATTCAGCCTATTTTTTATCTCTATGTCTTATGGTCAAGAAGTAAAACCAACACCTCAAATCAATGTAAATGGTGAGGGGAAAGTAAAGGTCATCCCAGATCAAGCTACTATTAATGTTTCGGTTGAAACCAAAGGGAATGTAGCTAAGGATGTTAAAAAAGGAAATGATGAAAAAATTGATGCTGTAATCAAGTTTATAAAAAAAATGAACATACCGGCAGGGGATTTCAAAATGCAACGCGTAGCTTTGAATCCGCAGTATGATTATGAGAAAAAGAAACACAGCTACAATGCAGTTCAAACAATTGAAATTGTTATAAGAGATTTATCAAAGTATGATGAATTGATGGAAGGTTTAGTAGAACAAGGAATTAATAGAATTGATGCAGTAGTATTTCAATCCTCGAAGTTAGCGCAATATCAATCAGAGGCAAGAAAGCTTGCTATGAAAGACGCCAAATTAAAAGCAGAAGATTATGTATCGGTTTTAGGACAAAAAGTAGGGAAGGCACTTGTAATTTCTGACAATTCTCAAACTTATTATCCACAGCCTATGTATGCTGCTATGAAAAGCGTAGAACGCATGGATGCTAGTGAACCGAGAGAAACTTTAGCAATAGGAGAAATAAATATTACAGCTAATGTTTCTGTGAATTTTATATTGGAATAAAAGGCATATACTTTTAAAAAAAATCGGAACTAAAATAGTTCCGATTTTTTTTGTGATAGATTTAACGATTTACTTTCACTCAAAGTTTTTAAATATTTGATGGTGCTAATTGTCTTCTCTTCCAGAATTCAGACTGAGGCCAGCGTTGATCTTGCCTATAAAAATAAGACTTATGTTTGAGGTAATAATCCCAAATTTGATTCATTTGTTGCGTGTAGATTTCTTGAAATACTGCCTCTTGCGCCTTGTTTGTCTCTTCAATTATTTGATATTTCTGCAGGAGATCTGTAAGCTGTAGTGCACTCGCCATTGCGTTAAACATGCCTTGGGAAGAAAGTGGATCAAAACTTACCGCAGCATCGCCAAGTGCTGCCCATTGCTTTCCTGTTACTTCAAGAAGCTTACTAGAATTTGCAGCCACCGTACCATGAAATTGTATGGGTTGCTTATTTTTCGAAAGAATACTAGCCATCTGTTTATTGCCTTTTGCCAATTTTAAAAAAGAATCTGCACTTTTTATTTGAGTTCGTTCTATTAAATCAGCATCGGTTTGAAATGCAATAACTCTTTTATTATTGGGTAGGGGTGCACTGTACCACCAGCCTTCCTCACATGATGAAATAGTGCTCATTGTAATTGTTTCGTGATTCTCTACTATTGCCCAAGTAGCTACAAGTTTGTCAATGATGTCGCGTTTGACACCTAACGTTCGAGCAAAATGGGATTGTCGACCACTAGCGTCTATAACAAATTTTGCAGTTATGCATGATTCAATAGGTTCTGGTGTCGTTTCGGAGGTTTTGATGTCAATAGTCCACAGATCATTATCATAAGCAGCAGTTTGAAGTTTATGACCAAAAAAACAGTTTATGCCACGTTGCTCAGCATTGGATCGTAAATAGACTTCAAATTCCTTTCGGTTCAATTGCCAGCCAAAACCATCTGGATTGCGCAAATGATCTACAATAGTACTTGTTTCACTACCCCAGTACGATTGTGTTCCTGTGTTTTGTTGTTGTATTTGTTGGTTAGCAGGATAAGTTTTGTTTTCTAAACCTTCTAATAAATCCAGCTGTTTTAAAATGCGTCGTGCGGCAGGTGGCAAACATTCGCCAATACGATCAACTGGTTGTGCTGCTTTGTCAATTAAAGCGACTGTATACTTTTTAGATAAAGCGATGGCTGCAGTACAACCTGCAATGCCACCGCCTATAATAGCAATATCTACTTTTGTAGCCAATTTTTTATTCATTGGTAAAATGCTTTTGTACAATTATTTTGGTGAATAACGTCTGAAACGGTTCCCTTTGTCTGTGCCTGCTAAGCTTATTTTATTGTTACTAGGATGCTTAGCTTTGGTCAATTTAGAAGCTTTTGAAGTGAGTAAATTTAGTAATTTTTGTACACTTGGCGTAGCGGCAAAATCATCAGACAACTCGTTTTCAACTAAAGCAATCAATTGATCTTTTGCCTTAGATAATACGTCTTGTTCTGTAAACAATTCTTTATTTGATAATTCTGTTGCTGCGGCCTTAAGTGTATCCTGAACACCTTTACTAAATGATTTTTTGCTTTTTAAGATATTTTCTAAATCCTTGATAGCTTCTTTAAGTAAAGTGGCTTCTTGCTCCGGAGAAGGTGTAATACCTACTTGCATTTCAGGTGGGAAATTCTCATTGTTTAGGACTCCTTTTCTAGGTTGTACAACCGCCAGTTTGTCAAAGTATTTTACCATACTATTAATTTGATTCGTGTAGGTTGGATCCTGGCCTTCAAGCGGTAAATCGTCTAACCACATTTTACGGAAAGCAAAGGCTTGCTTGCGTGTTTCTTCGGCATTGTTGTCATTTATTACTTCCTTGTAACGCTCTTCGTCTAAAATATTATTGGGTACACGAGCCGGCCAAAATGTAGGAATATAAGGGTCGTACGAAGAGGTGTATCCATCTCTACAACTAGCAGTGTCCGTTTGCCAAGGGATTGCCATCCAGCGACTAATTCCACCAGCGACTTGCCCGCCTAATAAAGGTCCTTTGGCTAAGGTAAATACATCGCTGTTCATCATAGGACCATAATAACTGCTGTCAACCAAAGGTGTTTTTGGAGCATGAAGTAATCTAAACGGTGCAGAGTACATGCCAGCAGTTCGCATAGGCCATGTCATTTCGCATCCTGGATGAAAAGCATCTGCCAAACAAAATTCCATTGCGGCTTTAGTCATCATATCTGGCTGTTCGGCAACGGGTAATTTATCTAAAGTTATAGGTTCAGGTACATGTGGACAACCCGTCATGTCTATGTAATCAGCATCAAAATCTCCTTTGACCCATTGGTCTATAAAAGACAATTGTAAATCTGATAAAACAGAGTTTTGTCTCATAGAACCTACTGATGGAATACTAATAGCATCGCCATAAAGCCAAGGCCATAATTGAGGTGCTTCTGCTCCAGAGGTGCCGTATCTTCTAAAACTATTTGAAATCGTACGTCGCATTTCGATATTGGCTGAAGAAGGATCGTTTAATCTTACTTTCCATTTAGAGGTGGTGTAGTCAAATTGTCCGCCCCAACCAAAAGCTGCTGCAAAGGCTGCGTTGACCCATTGTAAATTTGTCATTCGTTCAAAAATGGGCAAGATGTCCTTAGTAAATGAAGGTCGAACTGGGCGTGGCATCATACCTGAACTTACCGCTACATCCCGCATTAAATCCCACATGGTTCTTACTGATTTTTGCATAGGAGCATAATCAGGTGGCGCACAAACAACCCAAGCTGGATCTACTTTAAGTGCCACACCATTATATTCTACTTCAGCAGTAACAGGTCCGTCTGAGATGTCATCATACCAGCCTTCGTTATTGGCAAAAGTTATGGCAATATCTCCTTTTAAATTTTCAGAAACTCCGTGGCCACCTAGCATAAGTAAACGTCCTTTTTCATCAGTGCGCATTTCGCCTAGATATACTGGTTTTTCTTGAAATTTACCTACAAACTGATGTCCTTTGGTTACATTTGGTTTGTTTATTGTTTGTAAACCACCATCAATAATGAGTGAGTTTCTATCTTTTACATCAATATTTCTAAGTAATGAAGGTGGCGCATCAGCAGCATCTGGAATGTCCAGCGCAATTTGGAATTGGTACCAAGAAGCCTTTTGATTAGCTAAATGGGAATGCCAGACAATTTTAGAATTCTCAGCGGTTAATTCCTTGATGGCTTTGCCTGCTGAATTGAAACCATATATTCTAAATTGTGCGGCTTGTCGTTTTAGGGCTCCAGTAGCATCGCGGTACGCATTATCGCTAAACATTGGTACAGGCTCTGAAACCAATGGGCCAATAAAGTACTCGTTTTCACTATTTCCTACACGCGTAACACCTATAGGCGGATAGATTCCAGCTTTGACAATGCAATCACTATTTTCGTCCACATTGCCTTTGAAAGGGCGGTTAACTTTCTCTGGTTCTTGAGTCGATTGTCCGTTTGCTTGATGACGAACCTCAGAACTAGCGGCATAAACTACTTTTCGAACCGCTGCAATAGAACCCAGTGGTTCGTGCTCTTTTAGTGTGCGGAAAATATTAAACGAAAGATTTGTGCCAAATTCAGGTTGACCAATAGCACAAACGTCCTGTTCTGGGAAATAGAGTTCTGCAATAGCTATATACGGACTTTCTTCTGTGCTCCAAACGGCTTGCGCATCGTCTAGAGGCATGGTTTTATCGTTTGTACGTAACTGAATCTCAAAACGAAATTTTGCTGATTTAGTTCGGAGGCGTTGCTGTAAGTCGAGTGCTAAATAATTATTATCGTCAAAAGGTGCTCCCTGATAGGTATCTTCAGGAACTAGGCGGTATTTTACAATTTGTTGTTCTCCTAATTTGAAAGGAAGAATTGCCCAATATGTCGCACTCAAACAGCTGGCTTCTTCTTTGTTCATGGCGTTAAGAATGGACGCCAGTTTTGGATGTTTATTGATGTACGAATCGTAATCTTTGTCGATAACTCCAGCGGTAGTAAAACTGCACATTTGTTGTGCATCACGAGCAAAAAAACGATCTATGTTTTGGAAAATGAAATCAGCGTTAGTTCCTGTACCCAAAAGTTTAGGACCATCAACGCCAAAAAGCTTTAAGCCAATACCTATGGTAGAATGTAAGTCTGGTGAAGAAGGGCTGGTATCGCTAGAGAAACGAACAACACATTCGTATGAGTTACCTGCAAAAATACCGATTTTATATTTTGGATCAATATCTTTATTTATTGTAAAAGTTCCGTAACCAATGCCGTGTTGTTTTCGAAAAACAGGACGTTCAGCTGGTTGCTGACCGCTTTCGATACGGGTTTTTTGTCCAAGTTCGACAAACATTTCCTCTAGTCGTTGCGTCACTATTTTTATGTTGCCATCACTATCCCAACATGCAACATTATTTGCTGTAGGTTTTGTTTTTAATAAAGCTGATTTTTTTTCAGCAGGATTTGTTGCGTTTGGTTTTTCTGGTTTGTTTGCTTTTTTAGCCATAAAGTGTTTGTTTAGTTTTTTGTATACCAAAGTAAGTAATTTTTGTTTGTCAATCCTTACGTATAAATACTTGATTTTTCACAAAAGAGAATAAGTTGTCTAATGCTATGATAATAGATCAGTGCTTAATTGTAGTTTAAAAATGAGATAACACAGTTGTCTTAAAAATTATTATTCAATTGATTTATCTTAATTAGTTTCAAAAATTTTTTTAATAATGACATCTTTTATTTTAGCTTATTACAGCGTTCATTTTAAGGAATGGACATGTTATGGTTTTTGTAAAGTTTTTTTAATCCATAATTTTTTTAAATCATACTTCATTGATAGAGTAGTCAATGATTCTTTTTAAGCTAAATTGCAATGTTCAGGGCTTGTTAATGTAATTTTTTTATCAATATATTATTCATAAGAAAATTACATTAAAAAGGATAAAATATTTTGGTAAAAAATAATGTTATGGTTATTTTGTTGAAGGATTCCGAATGATTTTACAAATCCGAAGAATAGGCATAATTTAATCTCAAACTCGCTGTAGTTTCGCAACGTTAAGAATTAAATTATTAAGAGTTCTTTAATTTAGGGTATAAAAAAAATCGGTTTAGAATTTCTAAACCGATTTTTATTTATATCAACTAGTATATGTCTAAATAGGAAGTGATTTTAATTCACTAAGCGTTTTTTTTGCTAATTCTATCTTATCAATAAAAATATCTTTACCTTTTAGAGAAGCAGCAACAGCAGTAATCTTTTCTTTTGTCTTATCAGACATAGAAATAACTTTAGAAGCTTTTACAGTTGTTTTTGTACTTTCCATAATTGTCTTTTTTTTAGTATTTAATTAAATAACAAGTACTTAATACTTGAGCAAAGTTAAATTATTTTTTCTTATAAACCAAAAGATCATCATAATGATTATCAGGTATATATTGTACAAACGTATTTGCTTTATTTTTATTACGCCCAAAAAAAATATAAGCTATACTTAAATCCTCAAAGTTTTTATCCACATAATATCGATATGTTTTAATGCGTCTTTGATAGTTTTTGCAATGTTCTATGCATTTCTTTCTGCAAGTAGGTAAACAATCATTTATAAACTCATCGTGACTATCACTGCCACTTACAATAATTACAGCATCTTCGTTTATAGCAAAAAACATAGGTACAGTACTTAATACGGTATTAAATACAATACGCATATCACCATTATTACTATTTACATCATCAACTATTGTGCCTAATTCTTCATCATAATCGCCAAAGCCTAAATTATATACTGTTCTTCCTCCCATATTAGCTATAGGTGTATATTCAATAGCTTTGATTATTGTTTTTTCTCCAACACTTTCAAATAAGTATTGGGTTTTTATTTCTTCGGCAGTTTGCTCGGTATTATATACTGGTAAGTTGTTCAATGTTATGTCTTTTTAAAATCCTACTTTGTAAACATAAATTATTTTCTTAATAAATAAAAGCAAATGATTTTTAATTTGATTTACCGAAATGAAGTTAACCTGTGTTCAACTCATAATTTTAATAAACTCAATATTTGTTTCTTAAAAAAGATTAACGGTATGAAATTTAATATATAAAAACAAATACCTTAACTTCCTATATTGGAGTTCGACCCTAATTCAACTGCCTTTTTTTGGTGAAGTTATTGGGTAATACATGATTTTCCTCTTTTTTTTTGTACTAACTAGAAAGGAAATAAGAAAAAACGAGGTAATTAAATTGAAAATTTAATTACCTCGTTTTCAGTATGGTTTTTTAATTTTGGTTTACTTCTCTCTATAACATTTGAAGTTGTTAATATTTTAGTGCTTTTCGAATATTTGACAACAGAAAATCATCAAATAAACGTGGCTTTGCAAAGCCTTTATTTATCATTATTTCATTTAAAACGCTTCCATCTTTTAAAAATTAATAACTTAGTCTTTTTGATACTTGTCATTATAGATATTGCACCTACAATTTATTCGAAATTTAAATACTAACTTTTTTCACATTTATATTATTATTTTAAAAAAACAGTGAATCTGAAATATTGTTCATTGATGTCAGTAAAAGGAATCATTATGCTGTTTGAATTGATGCAAATACACCATTTGTAGTATAGAATGCTTCAAATGTTCTACACTAACTACTTCTTGAAATCTACATTTACAATCTTAGAATTTACTGATTTCGTATAAATTAGATTATAAAATTATTTTATTCAAAATATCTGGTAATAAAAAATTACAATCTACTCTTTACTAAGTGTTTTTAACAATGCTACAAAAAACTAAAAAAATGATGAAAAGAAAATTTAAGAATTATGCCTTTCTAATGCTAATTGTTTTAGGAAATGGATATGCCCAATCAAAAAAACACTTGGATGCCAATAAACCAATTGAAGATCGGATTTCACTTTTGATGAAAGAAATGACGTTAGAAGAAAAAATAGGTCAAATGAATCAATACAATGGATCATGGGATGTTACAGGTCCAAAACCGGAATCAGGTTCTAACGAAGAAAAATATAATAATATAAAAAAAGGATTGGTAGGTTCTATGCTAAGCATTAGAGGCGTTAAAGAAGTAAGAGCCGTGCAAAAAATGGCAGTTGAAGAAACCCGTCTTGGGATTCCGTTACTTTTTGGTTTTGATGTGATACATGGTTATAAAACGATAAGTCCTATTCCATTAGCAGAGGCTGCAAGTTGGGATTTAGAAGCCATTAAAAATTCGGCACATATTGCTGCTGTCGAAGCTTCTGCTTCGGGATTAAACTGGACTTTTGCTCCTAATGTAGACATTTCCAATGATGCAAGATGGGGACGAGTAATGGAAGGTGCCGGAGAGGATCCTTATCTGGGCAGCAAAATTGCAACCGCCAGAGTGAAAGGGTTTCAGGGAGAGAGCTTAAGTGCTACTACATCTATCATTGCTTGCGCCAAACATTTTGCAGGTTATGGTTTTGTAGAAGCAGGCAGAGAATATAATGGCGTTGATATGAGTAATTCTAAGCTCTACAATAGTGTATTGCTACCTTTTAAAGCGGCCGTCGATGCAGGAATTCGTACTTTCATGAATTCATTCAATACCTTAAATGGAATTCCGGCAACTGGAAATAGTTTTTTGCAAAGAGACATTTTAAAAGGCGCTTGGAAATTTAATGGTTTTGTTGTTTCTGACTGGGCTTCTATAGCCGAAATGATTACACACGGTTACGCTGCCAATGGGGCCGATGCCGCTCAAAAAGCTGCTATTGCCGGTTCTGATATGGATATGGAATCCAATGTGTATGTAACTGAATTAGCTCAGTTGGTAAAAAAAGGATTGGTGAAAGAAAGTGTGATCGACGATGCTGTTCGTAGAATTCTTAGAGTAAAATTTGAATTAGGTTTGTTTGATAATCCATACAAATATTGCGATGAAGCCCGTGAAAAATCAAGTATTGGAAACAAGGCCAATAATGATGCTGTTTTGGATATGGCTAAAAAATCAATTGTTTTATTGAAAAATTCGAGTCTGTCTGGGAAGAATGAAAAACTGTTGCCATTAAAAAAAGAAGGGGTAAAAATCGCTTTAATTGGTGCTTTGGCAAGTGACAAGAATAGTCCACTCGGAAGTTGGAGAATTGCCGCTGATGATAATACAGCAGTATCCGTTCTTGAAGGAATGCAATACTATAAAAACAATACATTAGTTTATGAAAAAGGAACTGATGTGGCTTTAAATAAACAATTATTTGTTGATGAAGTCCAAATTAACACCACTGATTTTTCTGGATTTGAAGCTGCAAAAAATGCAGCTAAACAAGCAGAAGTTGTGGTCATGGTTTTAGGAGAAATTGGTTTTCAAAGTGGTGAAGGACGCAGTAGAACTGAATTAGGCCTGCCGGGAAATCAACGGCAATTATTAGAGGAAGTTTATAAAGTAAATCCTAATATCATTTTGGTTTTAAATAACGGGCGTCCGTTGGCATTACCGTGGGCACAAGAAAATATTCCTGCTATTGTTGAAGCGTGGCATTTAGGAACCCAAGCCGGAAATGCAATAGCTCAGGTTTTGTATGGAGATTATAACCCAAGTGGTAAACTAACAATGTCGTTCCCAAGAAACGTTGGGCAAAGTCCAATTTATTACAATTTGTACCATACAGGACGACCAACCAATAAAGATCAAAACGTTTTTTGGTCTCATTATATCGATGTCGAAAAAACACCATTATATCCATTTGGTCATGGATTAAGTTATACTTCTTTCGAATATAAAAATCTGAAATTAGCAAAAACTTCCTTCCAAAAAGGAGAAAAAATTGAACTAAGTGTTGATGTTACGAATACCGGAGATGTTGATGGAAAGGAGGTAGTTCAGTTGTATATAAATGATGTAGCTGCGAGTGTGGTTAGACCCGTAAAGGAATTAAAAGGTTTTGAACTTATTGCATTAAAAAAAGGAGAAACGAAAACCGTTCAGTTTACTTTAACAGATAAGGAACTTGGATTTTATGACAACAATGGTAAATTTTTGACAGAATCGGGTTTGTTTAATGTTATGGTTGGCTGGAATTCTAATGAAGGACTTACGAGTAAATTTGAACTAAAATAAATACTAACGAACTTAAAAACAAAAAGATAATCATCAGGATTTAATTTGTTTTTAAGTAATTTATAGCCTGAGTAGATTGACCCTTATGAGGTTCTTAATCTATTCAGGTTTTTAGCAATATGGTAAAGCAGCAAAAAAGAGTAAGTTTTCTGTTTAGTTTTATTAATATTGTTTTCGATATGATTGAATAAAGCAATTGTAAAGTTTGTTTCAAATAGAATTGATAAATATTAAAATGTAAAATGAAAAATATCAAATATATTCTTCTGTGCTGTTTTGGTCTTATAAATTGTTTGTTTTCTCAGGATAAATTTGAAAATTTTCAATTTAGAAGTATACAGGAAACTACTTCAAAAAGAGCTATTTCTTCAATAGCTCAGGATAAAAATGGTTTTATTTGGGTAGGTACAAATGGCGCAGGTTTATATCGATATGACGGGGTAAATTATTTTGGATATAAACATGATAAAAAACCAGCTTCAGTAAACAGTAACTTTATCTATGCCACCTTTATTGATTCTAAAAATAACTTATGGATTGGTACAGATGAAGGCTTGTGTTTATACAATCGGGATCTGGATAACTTTACTAAAATCAATATTCAGGATGCAATTGTAAAAGGCTACGAACAGCCGATTACTATTAAAACCATTATTGAGGATAACAACGGTGACATCATTTTAGGTGCGTATGGTTTTGGATTATTTAAATTAAATGTAAAAACTTTAAAAGCATCTTTAGTGCACTCAAAAGTTCTGGAAAAACCAAACTTTTTAATCAAATGTTCCGTAAAAAACAAACAGGGAATACTTTATTTAGGAACCAGTTACGGACTTTTAGAGATCGATCTAAACGGAAAAGTAAAGCAGGTTTATAAAGACAAGTTTAAAAGAGAACCTTTATTAGATGATGTAGAAAGTCTTGTCATAGACAAATTTGGATATTTATGGCTGGGAACAACTGAAAATGGGCTGATAAAAATTAAACCTGAAACAGATAACTATCAATTTGAGAATTTTTTTATTACCAAAAATAAAATCTTATCTATTATACAAAGTAGTAAGGATTATGTACTTTGCGGTACCGAAAATGATGGCTTATTAGTTGTAAATAATAAAGGAGAAGTACTGAAAAAATACCTTCACAGTAAATACAATAATTTTAGTTTAAAGTCGAATTCAGTATGGTCATTGTACGAAGACAAAGAAAAAAGACTTTGGTTAGGATATTTCAATAAAGGGCTTGGCGTATTTGATAAGCCTAATAATAAATTTAATTCACTTGAGTCACTTGTTAATAATGATAATTCCTTACAGACTAGCTATGTAACTTCAATTGTAAAAGATAAAAAGGGCAATCTGATACTAAGTAATGAAGGTGGTGGACTTGATATTTATAATCTTTCTGCTAAAACTTATATCCATGTTAACAAAAATAATCAAAACTACTTTTCTGGTCTGGATGCCGTTGATATCCAGACGATTTTTATAGATAGTAAACAAAATATTTGGGTAGGAAGCTGGGATCGTGGTATCTATTTTTTGAAAAATGGAACTACCCGATTCATAAACTACAATACGACAAATACTGCCGGATTAAAATCGAATCGGATTTTTAGTTTTTCTGAAGACTCAAGGGGGCGAATTTGGATAGGAACTTTCATTAAAGGCCTCCATTATTTTGACAATAAAAGCAACACTTTTGTGCATTGCAACACTAAACCATTTGCAGATAACGCTTTGGACCAAGCATTTATTCGAAAAGTTTTTGTAGACTCTGATGACATTTTATGGGTTGGAACAATTTTAGGACTCTATCAGGTAAACTTGCTTGCCGATTCCAGTTTTAGAGTTACAAAAATGCGGGATCAAATGTTCAACGATAAAACGAAGTATAATGGTATACAGACCATTTTATCAATTTATGAGTCAAACGATAAAAAAATATGGATAGGCACAGATGGAGAAGGACTGTTTAGTTATACTAAAAAAAGCAAGATATTTTCTAATTATGATGATTTTCCTGGTTTTGAAGAAAAATCCGTTCGCGCCATCATTTCGGATAATAATGGATCTTTATGGATAAGCGGTGGATCTGGTCTAACAAAACTCGATTTTAAAAAGAAACAAAGCACCAATTTCAATAAAGATGATGGTCTTGTTGATAACGAATTTAATAATAATGCGGTTTTTAAAGATGGAAATGGCGAGCTGTATTTTGGTGGATATGAAGGAGTAAACTATTTTAATCCAAATGAAATTAAAAAAACAGAAAAAGCTCCAAGTCTGTACTTTAGTGATTTCAAATTATTTAATAAATCTGTAAAACCAAATGAAGAAAATGCTCCGTTAACCAAAGTAATTTCTCAAACAAAAGAAATTGTTCTCAATCATGCACAATCTGTTTTTACGATTGAATATGTTGGGATAAACTACAATTATTCTAAAAAAAACCAATATGCCTATTACCTTGAAGGTTTTGAGAAAGACTGGAATTATGTAGGCAATAACAGAACCGCGACATACACCAATTTGGAGCCAGGTACTTATGTTTTTAAAGTAAAATCGGCCAATGCAGATGGTTTCTGGAGCAACGTTCAGTTAGAGCTAAAAATAAAAATCCTTCCTCCTTGGTGGAAAACCATTTGGGCTTATTTAATATATGTAGCGATATTAGTTTTCCTGATTAAATATTTCAACAAAATTTATCAAAATCGTTTCAAAGCTAAACAAGCCATAATTTTAGAAAGAGAAAAAACAATTCAGGTAGAGAAATTAAATAATAAAAAATTACAGTTTTTTACTAATATTTCGCATGAATTCAGAACACCATTAACCTTGATTATTAATCCTCTTGAAGATATTTTAAGAAGTAAGAACGTATCGCGCGAAATACATAATAAATTAAAAATTGTACACAAAAGTTCAGATAGGCTTTCAAGGCTTATTAATGAGCTGATGGATTTTAACAAATTAGAGTTCAATAAAATTTTCCTTCAGGTTAAAAAAATTGAAGTAATTGCGTTTGTACAAGAAATTATTGGCTATTTCGATGAGGAAGCAGCTGCGAGAAACATAACTATTGATTTCGATTCAGAACTGGAAAAACTTGAAGATTGGTTAGATCCTAAAATGTTGGAAAAAATAATATTTAATATCATTTCAAACGCTTTTAAATTCACTCCTGATAATGGCTTTATTTCCATCTCTATAGATGAATCAGATTCACAGCATGCATTACTCATGAATGGAAATAAAGTTCCATCTTTTTCAATAACAATTTCAGACACTGGTTCAGGAATCCATAAAGAAGATTTGAAAAGAATTTTTGATCGATTTTATCAGGTCAATAACCTTAATAAAGATTACTACGGAAGCACTGGAATAGGTTTAGAGGTTGTGAAAGAATTTGTAGAGCTTCATAAAGGAAAAATTGATGTTGAAAGTATACCTGGAGCGGGAACAAAATTCATGGTAACATTTCCTTTAGGTAACTCTTTTTATAATGAAAGTGAAATAGTGGATGAGGTTTTTGAAATAGAAAAAAATAAAAATAAGTTCTTGTTTGAATCCAATAATCAACATAAAGAAGATGAAGAGATTATAAAGGAGTCAACGAAAGAAAATGATACAGATACTTCTAAATCATATACCGTTTTGATTGTGGAGGACAATCTTGAATTACGAAATTATCTGAAAGCGGAATTGAGTAGATCATATAAAGTCATTACGGCCGAAAACGGTAAAAAAGGTTACGAAATGGCTGCCCAGAAATTACCAGATATCATAATTACGGATGTTATTATGCCTGTAATGGATGGATTACAGTTGTGTAAAAATATAAAGGGAGACTTGAAAACAAGTCACATTCCATTATTAATGCTTTCTGCAAAAGCAATGGTACAGGACAGAATTGAAGGTATTGATTCCGGAGCTGATATATATTTGAGCAAACCATTTGAATTGGATATTTTAAAATCAAGCCTAGCACAGCTTATTACAAGTAGGCAAATAATGTTTAAAAAGTTTTACACAGGCATCACCAAAAAAGGGAAGGAAAAAACAACATCTTTAGATAATGATTTCATTCAAAAAATTCTTCATTTTATTAATGAGAATCTGAGTGAATCTGAGTTAAGTGTAGAGTTGCTTTCTTCTAAAGTTTTCCTCAGCAGAAGTCAATTGTATCGAAAAATAAAAACACTAACGGGAGTTTCAGTAAATGAGTTTATTAGAAATGTAAGATTAGAAAAAGCAAAACAATTACTCGAACAAGGCAATAAAAATGTAAACATCAATGAGATTAGTTATAAAGTAGGATTTACATCGCCTTCCTATTTTGCCAAATGTTATAAAATCAAATACGGTCATTTGCCAACACAGCAAGCAGGATCAAAAGAGTAGAAAGGAAAAGAATCCATTAATATTACAGTTTAGAAAGCTTCGATTTTTGAATCGGGGCTTTTTTTTTGAATTATTCTGGAAGGTATTTTTTCAGATTTGTTTAAAATTATTATTCTATTAAAAATACTCTTATAAAATTTCGCTAAATATATTTTAAAGTATAATTTTTTGCTAATACTTTATTGTTGTTTGGCTCGTATTACCTAAAACCAGTGGTTTCAAATGCTGTTTTGCATCAAATGATGCATGATTTGCTTCATCTGTGCTACAGTTTTATTGCTGTAGATTTTACTTTCGTTATGAAATAGTTAAGGAATGGTTTTTCTATCAAAACTGAAATAAATAGCCTGATAAAAAAATAACCTACCAGATATTTTAAAGAAACTCAAATAACTAAATATATAATTCAACTCTAAACCAAATTTTATGCAGAAAAGAACAATAAAAATACTATTGTGTTTTATAGTGTGTATGTGGGGAAATTTTTTCTTTGCTCAAACTGTTAAAGGAAAAGTATCATCAGGAGGGCAGGGCTTACCTGGTGTTAGTGTACTTGTACAAGGAACAAAAAATGCAACAACCACTGATTTTGATGGAGGTTTTATCTTGAATAATGTAGATCCAAGAAGTTCATTAATATTTAGCTATATAGGCTATAAAAATGTGTCCATGCCAGCAGATACTAAGTCAGTAATGAAAATCGAAATGGTTAATGAATTTGAAAAGTTGAATGAAGTGGTTGTTATAGGTTATGGAACTTCAAAAAGAAAAGATATAAATGGTGCCATCACTTCCATTAAAGCATCCGAAATTCAGGACAAACCCTTCACTTCTATTGATCAGGCTCTTGTAGGCAAAGCTGCAGGTGTAAATGTTACTCAAAATTCAGGAACGCCGGGAGGTGGAATTTCTGTTCAAATTAGGGGAATTACGTCTATTAACGGTAACGAGCCCTTATATGTAATTGACGGAACACCTGTTTTTGCAGACAAAAATAACGATTCCTTTTCGTTTAGCGCTTTAGGAGGAGGAAGCGGACAAACTAAAAATTCTGCTTTGGCAGGATTGAATATTTCGGATATCGAAACTATTGATATATTAAAAGATGCATCTTCAACGGCAATATATGGTGCAAATGGCGCAAATGGTGTTGTTTTGATTACGACTAAAAAAGGAAAGAAAGGAAAATCTGCTTTTTCGTATGAAACGTATTTAGGGACGCAGCAAGTTACAAATTCTGTTGATGTTTTAAACTTGCCACAATATGCGGCTTATCAGGCAAAAATTTTCAAACTAAATGGCGAGCCAATTCCGTTTCAATATCAAAAACCTGATTTATTAGGAAATGGTACAAACTGGCAGGACGAACTTTTTAGAAATGCTGCTATGTACAACCATCAAATATCATTTTCAGGCGAAAAAGAAGGGACAAGATATTACACGTCTTTAAATTATTTTGATCAGGAAGGAATTGTTTTGAATTCAGATTTCAACAGAATGTCTATGCGACTCAATGTAGATTCAAATGTAAAATCATGGTTAAAAATTGGAAATAATATGTCCATAAGTAAGTCATCTCAACAAGTTGTCAGAAACGATGACAGAGGTGGTTTAGTCATGAATACCTTAAGACAATCGCCAGAACTGCCAGTTAGAACTCTTGATGGTTCTTTTGCTGGTCCTACAAGTGGTTTAGGTTCTTCGGCAAATGAGGCTACCAATCCAATTGCCTTAGCTGAATATAACAACGCAAAAGCAGACCGATATAAAATCAACGGAAATGTATTTGCTGATTTCACTCTTACAAAAGGTCTGGTTTTTAGATCAGAACTGGGATATGATTTGAATTTTGCAAAAAGTAGCTCTTTTGTGCCAAAGTATACTTTAGGAAATGTATCTGAACTTTTAAACAAATCATTCAAACAGCAGGATCAAAGCTTTTATTGGAGTTTAAAAAATTATTTAACGTATAATAAGTCCTTCAATGAAAAACACAATTTTACCTTTTTGTTAGGTCAGGAATCACAAGAAAGCCAATACGAGTATTTGAGTGGTTACAGAACGGGTGAATTTTTAAACAAGAATTTCACCAACTTAAACATAGGTGATATTGATACAGCTATTAACGGAAATGGTTCTGGCAGATGGTCTATGGCATCTTATATTTCTAGATTAAATTATAGTTTTTCAGACAAGTATTCTTTCTCGGCTTCTGTAAGAGCAGATGCGTCTTCCAACTTTGGACCCAATAATAAGTGGGGTTATTTTCCATCATTTGCTGTAGGTTGGACAGTAAGTAACGAAAAGTTTTTTGAGCCTTTATCGACTACCGTTAATTATTTAAAATTCAGAGCAGGTTACGGTTCAGTCGGAAATCAAAATATTCCAGCAAATAGATACCAGACCATTCTTTCGTTGACAGCATCTCCATTTGGAGGCGTATCTCCAACAATTGATAATTTAGGAAATCCAGATATTAAATGGGAATCACTTAAGTCTTTTGATGTTGGTTTTGAATTAGGTATGCTCAATAACAGAGTAAAATTAGATTTTGATTATTATGTTAAAAATTCTTCTAATTTCCTAACGAAACAAATCAATGATGAATCAAATCAAAGCGCGCTTAATTATTTTTTGAATACAGGTGAAATTGTTACTAAGGGAATCGAACTTAGCTTGAATACTAGAAATATTTCAACCGAAAATTTTAATTGGGACAGTACTATTATTTTTTCAAAATATAATAATGAACTGACCAGTTTTCAGGGTCAGGGGAAATCATTATTAGGAAAAGTACAATTCGATTTATATAACGTGACTCGAACAACAGAAGGCGAGCCCGTTGGGCAATTCTATGGATATGTTACTGATGGTTTGTTTAAAAATGCTACAGAATTAGCGGCAGGACCAATTCAGGAAACAGGAACAGGCATTGGAGATATCCGTTTTAAGGATTTGAATAACGACGGAAAAATTGATGCTAAAGATCAAACAGCGTTAGGAAGCGCAATTCCGGATTTTACCTATTCTTTAACGAATAACTTTAAATATAAAAACATGAGCTTATCAGTTGTTTTAACTGGTAGTCAGGGTAATGAAATTTACAATTTTACCCGTCATTACACAGATGGAATTTATCCTGGATTTGGAGATCGATTCGCCAATATAAGCACAAGAGCTTTAAATTCGTTTGAAGCAGGGGTAAATGAAAATACAAATGAACCAAGAATTAGTCTAAATGATCCAAATGGGAATGGCAGAATCTCAAGTAGGTTTGTGGAAGATGGTTCTTATTTAAGAATTCAGAATGTTTCTTTGAGCTACGATTTACCAAAGAAAATATTCGAAAAATCTATCATAACTAAAGTGAGATTGTATGTCAATGTCCAAAACTTATATACGTGGACTAAATATTCCGGTTTTGATCCAGCTTTAGGAAATTTAGATCAGAACATCACCCTAAGCGGCATTGATCTGGGGCGATATCCAGTACCGAGAACGACTTCAATGGGATTAAACATAGAATTTTAAAATTTATGCAACAACACAAATTAATTTAAATATTCACAGTCATTAAATAAAAATAATAGTTATGAAAAAACTTTTTAAACTTTTTATGATGGGAATGCTAATACCATTACTGTCTTTATTTTCCTGTTCAGATGATTTTTTGAATGCACCATCTGAAAATCAATTAACGCCGGGCGATTTACCCGAAGGAGTTACAGCTTTTGACGGAATCGCTGAGAGCTTGTACTTTAAGCCGTGGTTTTTGGTTAATGATAAATTTCTGATTGCAGTAGGTGACATGTATGCTGGAAATGCTTTTACATTTGATGGTGCTTATTCTCAATTTAAAGATGCTCAAGTAACCTCTCAAAACCCAATTCTCACAGAAGGTTACGTTGCGCTATTTTCGGTGATCGATCAATCCAATAATCTAATGAGTCTGGTTGAAGAAAGAAAAAGTGAATTGCCTGAAGCATCCTATAAAAAAGCTATTGCAATATCCAGGTTCATGAGAGCAAATGCTTACTTCTATCTCGTGAGAACTTTTGGAGCTGTTCCTATTATAAACAAAGCGGGTTCTGCTGCACAGCCAAAAAGAAATCTTGTTACAGATGTTTATAAATTCATAAAACAAGATTTAACATATGCTATCGAAAATTTGCCTGAGACTTCAGTGAAAAAAGGATATGTTACCAAATTTGCAGCGATGGGTATTCTTGCAAAAGTACATTTAACTTTAAATGAATACGGAGAATGCGCTACGTTAACCCAGAAAATTATCGGAAATCAATATACTTTAATTCAGGAGTACGGCAACTTATTCAGCAGCCCTGAAAACAACAATAGTGCAGAGAGTATGTTTGCGCTACAATGGAAAGCTATTGCAACAGAATGGGGAACTCAAAATACCAATCAAGCTTACATTGTTCCTAATGGTACTGGCATTACAGGAGGTGGTGACGGTTGGGGAGTTTACCTGCCATCTATTTCACTGCAAAGCGGTTTTGAGCCTAACGATAAGAGAAAGAAGAATACGATCATGACCGAGGGCGATTTTTATCCAGAACTGTTAAAAGACAAAGGAGGTTTTATGTATAAAAAAATACTCTCATCTACAGGCGCTAATTTTAGAAAGTATATTGTAGGATCTGCGGCCGAAAGAAATGATGTGTTTTTTATGAGAACTTCACAAAACACCATTATACTAAGATACTCTGATATTTTATTAATGCATGCCGAAGCGGTTTTGGCTGGAGCAGGTTCTACTAGTACTACTGTTGCTTTAAACGCTTTTAATGAAGTGAGATTAAGAGCTGGATTACCTCCTAAAACAGTACTTACCAGAAACGATTTATTTAATGAACGAAGAGTTGAATTTGCACTTGAAGGACAATATTTCTTTGATTTAAAACGCCGTGGTCTCGCAGAAGCTACAGCAATTATGTCGCAGCAAGAAGTTGGTTTTTATTCTGATGATGAAAGAACAGTTTTAGTTTCTCGAAAGATCACTCCTGGAGCCAATTACTTTGAATTGCCTTTGCCTCAGTCTGCAATTGATACAAATCCTTCATTATTAGAGCCTCCGGTTCCTTTTAACTTTAATTAAATTTTTATGATCAATAAAATAAAATATAGAATTATAATTCTTTTAGCATTGGCTTCTTTTACAGCTTGTCAAAATGATGATGTACCTACTGCAAATATAGAGGCCATGGTTGCTGAACCTGGAGATCTGTTGAATCAGGCTTTTCCACTTAATAAAGTGAGAGTGGAAGGTGAAGGTTTAATGGGATTAAAAAAAATCACACTTGACAACAAAATTGATATCAGTTTTAATCCCAACTACAATTCAGATAAGTCGTTTATTTTTACGATTCCCTTTGATGAAAAACTAGGAAGCAGATTTGGGGTACAGCCAATCACTTTTATAACCGGAAACGGATCTGTAACCAAAAATATCGAGATACTACAACCCGTTCCTACTATTACAAAAACAACTCCAGCTGTGGCAACTCCGGGATTTCCATTAGAAATTGAAGGAACCTGGTTTTTTAATATTTCTTCGATCACTTTAGGAGGAAAAGCATTGACTTATACCGTAAAATCTTCTTCTTCAATTATTATCGGTTTGCCTGTAGATGCAGTCTCGGGCTCAGAAATAGCCATCACAACACCTGGAGGTACAGCAAAAAAAACAATAAATTTTGCCACACTAGTTCTTGTATCTAATTTTGATGGAGGTGGCTCCCGAGAATCTTGGAGTTCTTATGGTGATGTAGCTTCTTTTAGTACAAGTACTGCGGGCGGTCCAACAGGTAATTATGCAGCACTTACTTGGTCTGGCTCAACTGCCAATGGATACAATGGTAGCAGCGGTGGTGGTGGAACAAGTTTTTTAAGTACCTCTAACAATGATGCTACAAAAACATTTATTGATATTGATGTAAGCGCAAATGTTATAGGTGCACAGTTTGCGATCCAGTTAAATACTATTGATGGCAAAGACTATGGTTATAATTTTAAAGTAACCAATGTAAATTGGACAACAAAAACCATATCTCTAGCTGATTTTAAAGATAACTATGGGTTCGGAGCAAATAATGCTAGTACAATTGATGCATCTAAAGTTAACGAAATTAAAGTGGGAATTGTACAGAGTGATACGCCAAATCCTAGCGTAATAAAATTTGACAATATTAAAATTAGGTACCAATAATAAAGGTTTATGTTCTATTTAGCTTCTAAATAAAGGTTGTTATCAAAAGCAACCTTTTTTTAGAACTAAGTAAGCAAAAACAATATAAAAGAAATTATAAATAGGAGTATTTTCCCTACTAGAAGATATTCTATAATAAAAAATAGTATGAAAATTAAATTTTTACTGGTGCTCAGCAGTCTCTTCTTTTTTTTAAATGCCTGTTCTAAAGAGGACAGTACAGTAATCGAAAATTTAGAAAATCCACTTGCAAACGCACCCAAAGATGTTAATGACAATGGTTTTAGAGCCAAATGGAATTATGTATCCAAGTCAAAAAGCTATCTTTTAGACGTTTCTACAACAGAGAATTTTTCAGCATTTGTGCCCAATTACAATTCAAAAGAAGTTACTGATTTAAACGAAGTTGTAGATGGTTTAACAGGAGGTACGCAGTATTATTACAGAGTAAGAGCCAAATCTGAGTCTCAAACTTCAGGTTATTCTAATGTGATAAGTGTTGTAACTACGGGTACAAGTAACGTTCCTGAGGATCCTACTTTTTTGAAAGTAAAAGTAAATAAACTAGCAAATCCATTTTTTGTAGGTATGGCAGTAAAGGCTAATCAGTTGAATGCTGGTAGCCCATATGACGTTATTTTAAAAAATGAATTCAGTAGTATTTCTGCAGAATATGAAATGAAAATGGATCAAATTTCTGTTGCTAGCGGTGTTTACAATTGGACTGTAGCAGATAAAATAGTAGCCTACGGTAATACTAACACTATTAATGTGCACGGGCATGCGCTTGTATGGCACAATTCTGTTCCATCTTGGTTAGCAAACTATGCTGGTACTGATGCAGAATTTAGTCTAGAGGTTAAAAAATACATTACAGATGTCGTAACCCATTATAAAGGGAAAGTGAAATCTTGGGACGTTGTTAATGAGTCTATAGCAGATAATGGATCCATGAGAAATACAGTGTTCCTGAGAAGAATGGGACCAAATTATGTCAACGATTGCTTTAAATGGGCCAGAGAAGCAGCAAACGCCGCAGCAGATACGCAATTATTATTGTTTTATAACGATTATGCAACTTCAGATAATAGCAACAAGCAAAATGCAGTTTACACGCTTATTGATAAACTGATTACAGATAAATTGATTGATGGAGTTGGTTTTCAAATGCACAATACAATATTCACTCCTTCAAAAAGCCAAATTGAAACAGATATAAATAGAGCCGTTATTAAAGGTTTAAAAATTCACATTTCAGAGTTGGATATGCAAGTAAATCCGGGTAATGCACAATCAAACTTAACCGCAACTTTTACAAACGAATTACGATTAGCTCAAAAAGCTAAATATAAAGAGATCGTTAAAATATATAATGCATTACCTAAAGCAAATAAATATGCCTTAACCGTTTGGGGAATGAAAGATAATGAATCTTGGATTCCGTTTAGTACTGAGTTGAACCACCCAGGAAATGACTGGCCGTTATTGTATGACGCAAATTTTACTATCAAAAGTTCGCATACCGGATTTCTAGAAGGTTTAGATTAAATTTTAAAGCATAACACTTTATTATACTATTAATTAACCACAAAAAATTATGAAAAAATTAAATTTGTTATCAGCAGTATTGTCATCTGTTTTAGTACTTACATCTTGCTCAGACAATACACCCTCTGAATTGAAAGAAGACCAATTGGCAAGTGAAAAGACCTCTGAAAGTACAAGTAAAATAGCCGCTGCGCCTTGGGTGAAACAATTTGAAGATACATTTAATGTAGGTTCAAATTTGGCACAATGGACTAAAGAACAACGAACAGATTATAACTCCAAATATTGTGACTATAATAGTTCAGTACCTACTACACAATTAAGAGATGGAAAACAATGTCTAGAAATCAAAACAACCAAATTAAGTAGTTTGAAATATCAATCTGGTTTCATTACTTCTAAATACCAATACAAACCAGAAAACAATACAGAGTATATGCTCTCTGCTAATATTAAATTAGTAGCGATGGATGGCGGAACATACAAATCTTTCTCAGATACTTATGGTGCATGGCCGGCTTTTTGGACCGTGCAAGGAAATGGATGGCCAACCAAAGGAGAAATTGATATTCTGGAAGGCTACTCTTTTGCACCTAATGCAAGCCGTTATACTTCAAATATTTTTTATGGAACTACTGTTGGAACAAACTTACTAGGTAATGCTGCCGAAAGAAGTTATCCGAGTACTTTTAATCTCAACGGAAACAACGGATGGCATTTATATGAATCCTTCTGGAGAATGAAAAACAATGTGGTAACAGTAACCATAAAGGTTGATAATGCAACTGTTGCAACATATACAAACAGTAGCGCAGCGAATCTAAATTTCAATAATTTTGGAACCCATTCTATTATTTTCAATATGAATGTAGGATCTAACGACTCTAATTTTATCAACCCGAATAAAATCAACTTATTTTCATCAGTAATGATGTGGGTAGATGATGTGACGGTTTACAAAAGACCAATCTAATTGATAAGTTAGGAGGCAGATTCCGAAAGATTACAGCAATTTATGTTTTAGCTAGCAGTGATGGTTTGAATTGAATTCTTCAAAATACAACTTTATAACGAGGCTTTTCCTTTGGGGAAAGCCTCTTTTTTAATATCAATTTTACCTCTTGTTATGTTCCTATTTTGAATGTAAGTCAAAGGCTTTTATGTTTTTGGTGCCTTCATCTGTAATAGAGAAATTATCCTTCAGACGAAATTAAAAACAACTACACTGTATTGACCACAAAGGCAATTATCTAGACAGCTACCAAAAGTTGAATCAGGATACTGAAAAGCAAAAGACATTGATTTTGAATTAATCTATACCGACCAAATCAACGTGGCTTATATCCTGAAATTGTTAGCGCAATTAAAAGGTGAAGAAACGCCAACTGCAGTTGCAGCCCAAAGAAACCCATTATTTATTATTTGGGAGGATACATTCAGTTAAAAATCAAAAGGGATTTAATCCAAAAATGTAATGATAAAAACAGGGCTAACATCAAAAACGGGTATACTATTGAAGATGAATTTGAAAAATACTGCCAAGATCAAAAGTCTTTACATTAAGTAAATTATTAGAGGAGAAATACCTGAACAATGCACAATTCAAATCCTGAAACGATACTGATATCAACAGCGGTCGAGAACCGATAAAAGATGAAGTTTTTCAATGCTTTTGCAACAGTCTTAGCTTCCTGCAAGCCATAACAATTGGTGACCGAATTATTGCGAAAATGAAAGAGTTTGTTGAGGTTGTTGTGATGGGGATGATTGCATGTGGTACGTAAGATTATTTTGTAGAAATATTTTTATTTGTATTAATTTAATTATAAATTAGCAAAAGAAAAAGAATGACGTTGCTCAAACACAAGCTATCTAATTTGGGAGTGATGTGTCTGCATTTGTCAGACATATATACGAGTTACAAGTCATTCCCCCTAGACTCCCGCCCTGACCCCATAAGCTAACGGCGGAAAAGTGGAAAAATGAAAGGAATTAATAAGAAAAAATAATTCTGCAAATATCTGATTTACAAAACATTAATAAAACGTTAGTTAGAATTTTAAAGAATCTTATAATACAATTAAACTATGAGTAAAGAAGAGAATTTATTACAAAAACTTGATGAAACTAAAAACAGTTTAAGCACAGACCGTTTAGATATGTCTTTTGGCGAAATTATGAGTATGTACGAAAGAAGAGAAATTATAATTGACCCAATATTTCAAAGATTATTTCGATGGACTGACTTTCAGCAAACTAGATTTATCGAATCTCTTCTTCTCGGAATTCCTATACCACCAATATTTGTTGCAGAAGATAAAGATGGACGATGGGAATTGGTAGATGGCTTACAAAGAATATCTACAGTTTTTTCTTTTTTTGGATTATTAGATAAACTTCCCGAAAAAAATAACTGGATATTAAGACATGGAGATTTAATTCCTGAATTAGAAAATTTTGGTTGTAAAGATTTGCCATTAAAACTTCAATTAAATATCAAAAGAGCAGTCTGTAGAATTGAAATTGTCAAATGGAATAGTAAATATGATATGAGATATGAACTTTTCAATAGACTTAATACTGGTGGTGCAAGACTTACCGACCAAGAAATTAGAAATTGTATTTTTAGAGGCGTATCAAATGATTTTAACGCTTTCTTAAGTGACGAAGCTAAACAAACTGTGTTTATTGATTTAATTGGCCCCACAGAGAAACAAGTAGAAGAGTTGTACCTTGACGAACTTGTTTTAAGATTCTGTGCTCTATATAACAACGCAGAGAATATTAAGGAAAATATTTCTGAACACATGACTTCATTTATGAAAGACGTTGTATCACAACCCGAAAAAATTAATGAATTCAAAGAAATGTTTAATCGTACAATATCTATTTTGCAACCTATTGGAAAAGAGGTTTTTAGAGGCTCTAACAATGTATTATCTACGAGTCTTTATGATGGAATTACTATTGGAATCGCACAAAACATTGAAAAGTACGAGGGTAAAAGCACACCATATTTAATTGAAAAAATTGACCAACTTAAAACCGATGAGGACTTCAAAAGAGCTTCGGGGTCTGCCGCAAATAGTAAAACAAGGATTCAAAAAAGACTTTTAGTTGCAAATGCAATTTTTGACAAAGAATAAAATGAATTTATTAATTGAAGAAATACAGGAGGATATAAATTGGCGAATCTCAGAAATATCAAATATAAAAACTATTCCATTAAGATATAATATGCTTGATGCACATAAGAATACTTTAATTTTATATTCTGTACCTTCTTTATATTCAATATGGGAAGGTTATGTAAAAAACACTTTTCAATTATTAACCAATTATTTAAATAATTTAGGTCTTCAAGCTAGGCTAATTCATATAAACCTTTTGACCCATACTATTGAAAATGAATGTTTATTGGGAAATGAAAGAAAACATTTTGACAAAAAAATTGGTCTAGTAGAAACTACATTAAATATTTATGATGCTACATTAAATATTAAACAAGCAATTCCAACAGAATCAAATGTGAACTATAAAGTTATAAATAAGGTACTAGAAAGATTTAATATTAATTTTTTGGATAGCAAATATGAAAAACCATTAAATAGACTATTACTTTTTAGAAATAAAATTGCTCATGGTGAAAACTCAATTAAAGTAAGCAAACATGATGTTAATGATTTTTCATTTTTAGTCGAAAATCTAATGTATGATACATTAATATTAATTGGGGATTATCTTAAAAATGAGGATTATAAAAAAAACGACTTGTAACACTTGCTACAATTGATTTGGGCAATTGGCTTAATTTGAAAATGGTTTTGTATTTGGGTTGTTTAGGCAAATCCGAAAATAGGGCTTAATTTAGTCCCAAACCCGCTGTAGTAGCGGGTCGTTGGCGGTCAGTTTGGCGCAGAGAAAAAAACAAAAAATGAGAAATATAAAATCAATTTTGACTTTTATCTTAGTTCTGACTTTTGCTAATATTTATGCAAATAAAGACAGAATTGAAAGACCACAATCTTTTAAATTTATTTTTGAAAATAATGAAGTTGTAAATTTAAAGTCAACTGACTTAAAATTGAAAAAATATTGTGATGAAATAGTTAGCAGAAAAAGAAAGATTGTTGAAGCGCAATTGAGATTTAAAACAGGAGAAATAATCACGGCTAAATATTACGGTAAAAATTGGAGTTGTTTAAAAATATCCTATAAAAACAAAGAAATAAATGTTCCGAAAAATATTTTGAAAAAAATTACTCAAATTCATTTTTCAACTTTAAATCTAATATGGTCGTCAGATAATGAAGTCGCTTTTAATTCATCGTATTTCTTTATGGATTTTGAAGTTGGAACAGTAAAATATTTTAATGAATTGCCAAAGTTGCAGATGTTTTTTGAAGACCCAATGCTTTTCGGAGATAAAAAATTTTCAAAATGTACAATAGAAAAGCAAGTCGGAGAAAATGCAACGCGATCATTTGACTTTTAACATAACGAAAAGCACTAAACATAACACACGCTACAAGCAATTTGGATATTAGGCTTAATTTGAAATTGGTTTTGTATTTGGAAGATTTACTTCGCCTGTTTGCTATCACTCTAATGGCAAATCCGAAAATAGGGCTTAATTTAGTCCCAAATCCGTTGTAGTAGCGGGACGTTGGCAGCAATAATTCGAAAAATGACGAAAAAAATAATATTCATATTTCTAATTGTAATTTCTGCTGTTTCAGTTGGTTTTTTGGCCTTAGCGAAAAAACCAACAATTGAAAATGATAGATTTGTAACTTTTATTGTTAATCCTAAAAAGCAAAATGTTCAATTTTACTGGAAAAACGAAAAAGACCAAAATTTTAAAAACGTTGAGAATTTAAAATTATGGCTCAATAATAAGAAGAAAGAGCTAATTTTTGGAACTAACGGCGGAATGTATAAGAAAGATAACTCGCCACAAGGATTATATATTGAAAATGGAAAAAAGAAAATGGAAATTGACACAACCAAAGGAAATGGAAATTTTTATTTAAAACCAAATGGCATTTTTTATATTTCGGTAGACAAAAAACCAAATATTTGTTTGACCGAAAAATTCATAGAAAACAAGCACATAAATTTCGCAACTCAATCTGGACCAATGTTAGTAATTGACGGAAATATACATTCTGCATTTCAGAAAAATTCTGTGAATCTAAATATTAGAAATGGAATTGGAATTTTGCCGAATAATGAAATAGTATTTGCGATGTCGAAAAAAGAAATTAATTTTTATGAATTTGCTGAATACTTCAAAGAATTGGGTTGTAAAAACGCTTTATATTTAGACGGTTTTGTTTCTAGAACATATTTACCAGAAAAAAACTGGATACAAACTGACGGGAATTTTGGTGTGATAATTGGAGTTTCGAAATAGACAACCAATTATTACTGCTGGTAACACATGCTACAAGCAATTTGGGCATTAGGCTTAATTTGAAATTAGTTTTGTATTTGGGAGATTTGGCAAATAAGAAGAATGGGCTTAATTTAGTCGCAAACCCGCTGTAGTGCCAGAATGTTGGCAGTAATTCTCAAAAACACCACTAATTGAACCTAGGAAAACAAACAAATTTTTATTATACCACAAACTATAGTATTTGTAAATCTGTTTTTATTTTGATAATTTTAATTTATTTTTGTTATTTGTTAATCAATTAAACTAAATTCTATGGCAACCATTGATGATATTTCTCAATTAGTCAAACATAATTATGGTTGTGACCCCCAAAAACCGGGCGAAAATGAAATTGTGCCGGGTACTAACTTTAAAATGTTACAATTATTTCCGAACGGGAACAAATTCCCATATGATAAAGATTTTGGGAGTGCATATATAAATGAAAAAGCTAGACAAATTGTATACACGTCTCGCGGAAGTATTACTGGGGGCGACTGGCTCCTAACCGATCCAGGCATTGCGTTCCAATATGGCGCAAAAGAAAGGACAGCAGATGCTGTTGCAAATCTAAAATCGCTGATGGATGATCCCAAATACAAATGCTATAAGTTTATCGCAGTGGGTCATTCTATGGGTGGTTATATTGCCAAAGGTGCTGTGACTAATCTAGAAAGAGATTATCCTAAATTAATAGGAGTATCTATTAATTCTCCCGGAGACAAACATACGGTAAGTAAGAATATTCTGGAGTTAAATAATCAAGCTGATCTCGCCAGTCGTTTTACCTATAGTCAGCCCAATCGTATAAGTCTCAAGGTAGAAGATGATCCTTTGAGTTGGGAAGGATTTGCACGCGACCCCATTCGCTGGATCGGTGATTTATTTAATACCCCAAAAAGAAATCATGGCATTGAAGGTTTAGAAAAAGAAGTCGAAAAAAAAAATTTAGGTAAATTCGAATTAAATGAAATTATTATAGATGGATCTGATACTCAAAAAAAATTTTTAGAGGGGATTCAAAAAAATGACAAGGAGGGTAATAGCTTTATTCGACTCAATGGAAATACAGTACAGGGTAATGAAGTTTTACCGGAACTGCCAACTCTTGCAATCACTTATAGTGGTAAGGAGGGAGAAGAGCAACATGCAGAAGGGTTCGGACTAACATTTAAAGTCCCGTTAGACTGGGTAAAAGGAATTGAAGACGGTTGGAATGGTGTAACCAATTTTTTTTCTGGAAAAACCGAACATACCATAGAAAAAAAGGATGGAGAAAATCTTGCAAAATTTAAAGAAAGGGAAGATGGATCGCTCGAAAAAGTAGAGCCAGTGCCAACAACCGAACCTAAGCCTTCGCTAGAACCTGTTCCTCAGCCTCCACCACCCGATAAGCAAATAGAATTATTAAGGACATTTACACAATCCGATAAAATCACTTTAAACGAAACAGACATGCAAATTAATGTTGTAAAAGATGCTACTAATCCTTCTGCCAGCGATATAGAAAAACTAAGATCATCGATCAAAGCCTTAAACGGCGTAAGAATCGAATATGGTGGTTTTAAGGGAGCGTTTAGTTTATTACTTTTAACAATTCATCCTACTTCGGCATTTTTTAGAAAGGCAGTTGAAATGGGAGGTTTAGAGCAAAGTGGTTATTTGTCGCTCATGTTTGGTTCGTGGTTAAAACCAACTGATAAACCCTTATCCGGTGATATTGTTTTAGCACAAAGCTTGTTCCTCACAGATACAGAGGGATGGGGTGTATTGTTAGATTTTAAAAATGAAAATGATGTGGCTGTGTTAATGGCGGATGGCAATGGCTACAATGCAAAAATTGCAGAAGGCATACCCATAAAAATTTCCAAAGGCTGGCGACCTGCGTTTAAGCAGGTTTTGGAAGAAAATTCGCCTATTGGAGAATTTTGGGGGCCAATGATGATTCAAATGAAAAGAGTACTTGAATCGGCAAATGGCTCATCCAGTATAAACGATTTTACAGAAATGATTTTACGACAGTCGGGGTATAAGGCTGCTAATTTCGACGACTTTATGGGACAGATTGCGGCAGAGATAAAACCAATTACCACAACAGATCAATTACAACCCGGTAATATCGTATTTGGAAAAGAACCTGTTAGTATGGGCATCTGGCTGTCGAGTTATAAAGTATTTGGTGTATTGGACGGATATGGCGTTAAATATTATAATACGGAGGAGTTTGAGCCTGACAGAGTTTGGTCGCCTCATAAAAAGAAAGCATAAAGATTTACTTTCATGACACAAATGTGTAATCCTTTTGAAAGTAGAATCTTTAACATTTTATTCTTTGGTATTAGCTTTGTATTATAGAAAAAAAAGAACTACTGCCAACAGCTAGGTTTTCGTTGCGGCTGCAAGCCGAACAATGAAACCCGTGTTGAACGGAACCGATTACACTTCCGGTAACACTATGCATTTATCGTCAAGATTTTTAAGGAGATTTGTGAAGGCTTGGCCTTGGTTCATCGCCATTTCTTGAAGCCGCGGAACATTGTGCGTTACTTTGAAAGAAAAATTACGATAAAAAGAAAATATAAAAATGGGATTAGATATTAGTGTCGGAGTTGATAATTACGAAGTCATATTTGATGAAAATTACCATCAAAATGATGATGAAAATTTTAATAAACATAGTTTGAGCAGAACATTTTGCAATTTTATTTGCAGAAAACAAGTGATTGAAACTGAAGCCGAATTAGACCAGATTGGAAAAATTATCGGAGTTGATATTAGTGCGATTTATGAAATGGGAAATTATGTTGATATTGAAGAACTTGCAGAATATATTGACGAAGAAGAATTGGAAGATGAAATTATTAAAGCTGAATTAAATAATGCAAAACTTGAAGGAAATATAAATAAAGTTTTGAAAACTGTTTCTGAATTAATTACAAAACTTAATGAAATAGAAAGCTTGTCAAAATTACTTTTAAAAACTGAATTTGATACTTTAAATAACGACGAGTATTTTTCATCATTTCCAATTGACAAAGGAAAAGGTTACATTGACAATAATTTTGGTCAAGATTTGAGAAACTTTAAAAATTTTCTAGAATATTGTCTAAAAAGAGAAACTAAAACTGTTTGGTTTATATTTGGTTAAATGAATAGAAAACTAAAAAACGAATAGAAAAGCAACGCACAACAGCACTTTGCAAAAATGGCGGGTTTTGGGTTTAATTTAAAGTTGGTTTTGTACATGCAAAGTCAGTGTTTAACCAAAAGTTTGCTTCCTTAAATTCGCCACTTCTGCAAGCTGCAAAACGTTATGCGGCAGCTAAAGAAAATCGAGCTAAAAAACAACATTTAAAAGAATTACTCTAGATTTAAGATTTGGGTGGAATACAAAGCAGAAAATTGAAAGTTAGCACACATTTATGAAACTGTTTAGAAATAAAATAGATCGATTCGTGCTTATCCGTGGTACTCGGC
>NZ_JBWJVJ010000027.1:0-27903 GCF_056428925.1 Flavobacterium sp. GNP011
GCAGAAAATTGAAAGTTAGCACACATTTATGAAACTGTTTAGAAATAAAATAGAAAGACAATTCAAAAAAATTTCAATCACTGGAAGAATCGCTTTTGGTATTAAATGCTTAGAAGAATATTCGATTGAGAATAAAATAAGAAATGTTTGGATTAATAGATTAATAGATACTTTATGGGAATTCACAATAATCAAAAATCTCTCGGAATGGGATAAAAAGATTTCAGATTTAACACCTGAATTTATTTTAGATACTCATCCGAAGAATATTGCTGAAAATTATAAAACTCTAACAGAATCTGAATTTGAAAGTCTAAAAGAGTTTTATTTGAAAGTTGATGATAAATTAATTCATTTAATAAACTTAGTAATTGATATTGGCACAACAGACTTGTATGGTGCAACAGGAAAATATAGTGAAAACACATTAAAATCAACAATGGCAGTGTATAAGTTTGCTCAAAAAGAGATCAATACAATGCCAGATTTGAATAAATTTACTATCACAAAGTTTTCCGAAAATGGCGGTTGGGGCGACCGAATTGATAAGGAATCATTCAACTAAACAAGTAAATAGCCGTCGCATAACACACGCTACAAACAATTTGGGTATTAGGCTTAATGGGAAGTTTGTTTTGTATTTGGGAGATTTGGCAAATCCGAATAATGGGCTGAATTTAGTCCTAAATTTCTTATAGCTCGGGAACGTTGGCAGTCAACAGAAAACCGAACGAACGAAAAAAAAAACTAAAAGTATAATGAGAATTATAGAAAAAATTATATTACTAATTTGCATAGTATTTTCAACTTATTCAAATAGCCAATCTAAAATGGTTGTTGGAAATAAACACACAATCTTGGTCGAAATACCTCAAAATTGGATTCAATCACAAAATGACCAATTGCCTTTTTTCATTAAACCATACGAAAAAAATGTAAGTGATTTAACTTATATGTATGTTTATGGAATTGATTATGATATTAATCCAAAATTAGATGAATGGATTGATGGAAATAATAAATATCTTACTGAAAACGAGAAAGGAGTAAAAATTGGAAGTTTAGACCTGAAATTTGAAAACATCAAAAAAGATAATTATTCAAATGGAAATTATAAAATAGTAACATACGAATATGAAAACAAACGAAAAGAGTGTTTACTAATTATTGAATGCAAGAATACAATTGTTACCGTAGTATTGTCAACTAGTAGTGATTTGGAATTTAAGAAATATCTAAAGTCATTTGAGGAAATTACAAAATCGACTAAAATTTTAGGAACTAAATTGAAAACACAAGAGTAGATAAAGAAAAACTCCCGAGCTGCCAACACACGCTACAAGCAATTTAGGTATTAGGCTTAATTTAAATATGGTTTTGTATTTGGAAGATTAGGCAAATCCGAAAATTGGGCTTATTTTAGTCCAAAACCCTCTGTAGCATGAGAACGTTGTGTGTAATCTTTCGTAAAAGCGTAGACATTTATATTTAAAATGCACCAAATCCAAGCCCTTGAAAAATGAAAATCGTTAATCCTGCTTATATAAAATACTTAGTTATAACTTTATTTACTCTTTTAATCTCTTGTAATGACAAAACAAGCTATAAATTAAATAGCAATCCAAAAGCGAAAATAACTTTTAGTGACGAATACAAAATATGTGATACTTGTACCACAACTATTTTGGTTCATCATAATGAAAGTACAACCAGTGGAGAAATTACAATTGACAGTGGAATAGTTTATTTATCTAACAAAATTTTAAATAACATAAATTCATTAGTCGTGAACATTGAACCTTCTGAAAAACCTCTGTTATCTCCAAATCATATTCTAAATCGGGAATTGCATTTTGCAGACAAAAAATATTTCAATAAACTTTGGAAAGACACAGTAAATTTTACAGACTTGTACAAGGCATTTCGCTTAAAAGGAAAAGTTACAGAAATTAAACGTAGAAAGTTAGAAAATGGTGAAATTGAAATTTATCCATCCTTATTTTTTAAATTTGAAAAAGCGGTCGAAATTGATACAACCTATTTGAGAAAAGTTAGTCAGTATTAAGACTACACACAACGCACGCTACAAGTAATTTGGGTATTAGGCTTAATGGAAAAGAGGGTTTTGTATTTGGAAGATTTGGCAAATCCGAAAATAGGGCTTAATTTAGTACCAAACCCGCTGAAATGCCAGAACGTTAATGGAGACTTGTACTAAAATTACACAGAAGAAAATAATTATAAAATACGTATTTGTTTGCGCAGAAAAATATCAAAAGCAAAAACTTGAAAGATTTGAAATTTAAACCGAAAAAAACAAGATACCCAAATTATGAAATCTACTTATAAATTGTTAATTACATGACAAAAAGCAAAACAGATTGTTTTCCAAAGACTTAAATCCTGTTGAAAGAAATTTAGATAAATAATCTAAACCTTATTTGAAAAAACTTACCGCTCATCTGCCATGATTTTTTATTATTATTCTTTTGATGTTTTCATCTAAATAGTCTCCTATTTTATAACACCATGCAAAAGCAATCATTGTTAGTGAGAATAATTTTTCTAATCTTTCTAAATCGGTCACTTGTGTATCTTCTATGTAAAATGTTTTAATTCCAGATAGATAACATCTTTTCCCGTGTAATTCTACTATTTTGGATAGTGGTAAAATTCACCAACTTTCAAATGATTGAATAACCAAAATGCTTTTATTACCCCTTGTCTTTGATAGGAAAATATTTTAAAATTGTTCCTAACTCGAATATAATACCTAATGTTTTCGCTGTTCAAAAACTCCAACCATTTGCCGTCTACAAATTCTCTATCGGCTAATAAACAATCAATGCTTTCTTTTCCGAACCACTCAAAATATTGTTTAATCAAATCAATTCGTACATGAATGTCCGGATTCCATCTTTTGTCTGACATTTTGAACATCAATGGAAAAGCTACATTTTTATAACTGATTCCAAGCACTAATATATTGATATCTTTCGAACCGAATTTCCAGTTTGTTCTATCTAAAACCAATACCAAATCATTTTTTTTTTTTTTTTTTTTGGTAACAAATTGAATATTAAGGCAGTATATATTTATAGAGGAAAAATCAAAATCTTTCATAAATCGTTGAATTATCCTGTAAGAACTATTATTATAAGTTTTAACGTCAAATGAAGAGGATAACCTATCATAATTAATTGTCTTTATTTCACATAAAGTCGTTATAAATAAACAAATGAGTTGTCCCTTGCTAAATTTAGTTCTTCCTTAAAATGACCTTGTAATACCGAAATTAACGATGTATCTTTAGGCCCAATACTGGTGTTCTTCGTTAGAAAAATTATGTCGTAATAATTATTAATGTAATGAAAATCAGTATTTTATACTAATTTTTTAATGCTTATTTTATTGTCGTTAACTAAAAATAAAATTATAAAAACTTAAATATAAACAATAAAAATATGAAAGAAAACAAGTTGAAATACGCCCGCATAGGTAGTATACTGAACTACAATACCCGAAATATGGAGCCAACGAAACATGCATTTGATTTGTCTCAACTAGCGACTATAGGAAGAATTGATACCGCCAACCCCGTTGGTATAAAAATTGTTCAGGCAAATGCCTTTTCTCAGAGTACTCAAGATTCCCATAGTTTTGGTACCGCTAACGAATTTAAATTCGGGTTTCCAAAGTGTAAAATAAGCATTGGAATACATTATGAAAATGGAGAAGCAAAATTAGAGAGTGAATCCGGCTTGAGTTTAACAGTAGGTAGTTCATACGTTGATTATGAAATTTTTATGACGAAAGACGTAACAGAACAAGAACTCTATAACTGTGCAACACCATTATTTAAGGAAAAGTATGATGCACTAGCCAGAGCTGTGGACTTTGCCACTTGGGAAAGGGCCTATTCAGATTTTACAAAAGAGTTTGGTCATGGGTTTGTTTCAAAAATGAAACTAATGTCATTTAGCGCAGGTATTCTCTCCGTACATTATGAATCTTCCGTAGAGAGCAGCGAATTAAAATATGGAGCTTCTGTTGCTGTTTCCGCCCGATCATCGAGTGGTATAACTAGTGGGGCGGCTTCTGGTAACGAGTGGGCAAAAATGCATTCAAAAGCAGGTGCAAAAGGTACAGTCAGTGCAAAATCAGTTAGTATACCAGCAGGCAATTCTAACTCAGCATGGGTTGATAAATTTGTAGAAACCTACTCCAATCAAGGCATCGACATCATTACTAAAGCTCCTCCTGCTTCTGTACCCATTCCAACGGTGAATCCAAAAGCACCAGAAATACCTACTGTAGATGAAATTAAGGAAATTAAGGCACCTAAAGCACTTCCAGAATTTACGCTGGAACTTAGTAGCACGGAGGATATGATAAAATACATGCAGATGGAGCAAATGATGAAAGATGGTCATACAATAACAGATCTACCGACATGGGAGGAATATCAGAAAAGCAAAAAGGACGGGAAAACTGATGATGCTGAAAAGAACCTAGAAATTCATCAAAAAGATATGGAAAGGAAGACTGAGGAACTAAATGTAAATCAAGTTTCAAAAGATGGAATTAATCCTAATAACTCAAACCAACCATTAATTCAAAAGAATTTCGCTAATTCATATTTAAAAACAAGCGATATATCCCGTAATTCATCGCCAGAAGCAATTGTATCCAATAACTCATCGTCAGAAACAAATTATGCTTCTAATGGTTCACCTATCAATTTATCTGATTATTCCGTTTATGATGTTGAATATACGCGATACAGCGATGTTCTATCTGGTCTCCAATTTCAGATTGCAAATCCAACGAACACTGCTCTTTTTATTGCTAAACTCACAACCTTTATAATGACCCGGCAGCTTTTCGCATCTTATTTGCATTTTGTCTCTGGCATCCCTCTGGAAATTACCAAAGGATATATTACTAAGAATAGAGCGCTAGTTTATACTGACTATCTAAAAAGATTTACTAAAGAACTGGATGGTTTTATATCTGATGCTGAAATAATTACTGAAAACGACTATAATCATTGGACAGTGAGTTTTACACAAGGATTATTAAATGAAAGTAATTTCAAACTTTGTTTTAACGTATACAAATATTTCTTTGAAAATTATGAAACTTTCTCATCCGCACCGTTTGGATATATGCTTTATGGTAGGTATGAAATAAATAAACATAACTACCTATACTACCACCCGAGAAGTACTGATAATTATGATACTTTTTTTAGCCCAGCGGGCTCACGAAGTCCAAATTCAAGTTTGTTGAAAAGGTGTAAAGGACTTGAGGATTGGTCAGCAATTGCTGAACAGAGTACTTGTTTTTTTCCCATAATCATTGGTACAAAATCACCCTATATTCATTTGGCAACATACGTTAAGTACCAAAAAGATTTTTATTGGAGAGTGGTTGGTTGGACTAAGACAAATGCGGATACATTAATATCTACTGATTATTTTACAGATACAATAGGAGTAAGTACGGGTAAGTTAGGATCGGGTGAAGCTACACCATGTAACTTGGTAAAAACAGATAAATTAACCAACGATTTTGTATTGAAGAAAGTAAGTGATGCAAAGGATTATACATTTGCTGTTGACATTTATGATGCAAATGATCCAGATAAAACCTATTTGAATGTATTTAGTTCTCTGGATACTACTCATAATCATGGAAGCCCACCAACAGCATACTTTAAACCGATAGATTACGACATGGTGAGAAATCAAAAAACGCAAGGTGTTCCAATGTGGCATGAATTTCCTTTTGATGAGGTAAAAAAATCAATCCTTATGGGTTTTGATCACAAAATAAAACACTGAATAAAGTAGCATAAAGAAACAAGTCTGGAATGTTTTTACCTTCGAGACAACAACAATATTATCAACTCTAACCCAGTTAAAGACTGGTCAGCGGGTGGATGGCGTGGTATTATGTTATTTAATGGAGACCTTTGGTTAGATTTCCACTGTTCGTAGTCTTGTGAGCAAGATAGTGGCGTTGATGACTACGAATGAATAAATGAAAAAAGAGTTTGTAACTTGTTCAAATTAGCCCGCGTCGGAGATACTTCATTTCATTACAAATCCTTAGAGCGCTTCACCAACTCTAAGGATAATAATGGAGTTGTCTTTTTTATTTATTGGCAAACACTTGGAGAGCAAACTGTTAAGCACTTTTTCACTATAATGTAGTATTGCACTTATTAGCCTAGCCAAACTAATAGCCTAAATACCAATTGCCGTTGTTTTGCTACTTCATAATTTAACAGGCATTAAAACGCATTCGTTCGTCATAAACCACTAATAATAAAGGCTTTTAAGTTTTGTGCATTTCCTGTTAGTTACTTGTAAAATAGGCATAGTATTTTGCCTTTTTATTATAAACACAAAAACATACTTACATCCTTAACCATATTCAACTCAAAAGTATATGACAAAGCCGAAATCCGATTCAATGATTGCCGGATATTCGAAAACTTACCTTACACCATCTGACGATGTAACTTATTCTTATGATATTTTAGAATATAATCTCGAATACAGAATAGAAGTACATAATCATTCATACGGTTTGACTGGTTATCTCAAAAAATTGTCTTCAACCCAAAGTAATGAAGTTCCAACAGAATATACTAGTAATTATGTTTTACCGTATTTTCAACTGCTTAAAGAAGCATGTATTGCGAAAAATCAAATTGCGAAAAAATTCGAATAAATACTACTGCCAATAAACGCTACAAGCAATTTGGGGATTTGGCTTAAATTAAAATTGGTTTTGTATTTTGAATATTTTGCTAATCCGAAAAATGGGCTTAATTTAGTCCCAAACCCGCTGTAGTGCCAGAACATTGTGTGATATTTTCGACCGACAGAAACCGAAATCTTTAAGAGGATAAAAATATTTTAAAATTTGCTAATGGTATTTAACAAAGAAATCGAAGTTGTTATAAAAGACTGTAGAGATGTTGCAATAGATTTGGGTTCAGACCATTTATCATCATATCATTTTATTATTGCTTTGTTAAAAACAAATAATTTTCCAAATGAAATTTTTAAAAATAGAAATTGGAACTTCATCGAGTTATATAAATCAATGTTAGAAGTAAATAAAAAAAAATGTGAAAATTATTATTTGACCGTAGAATTTGAAAAAGCTTTAAAAAACGCAAAATATTACTCTTGGATTTACAATGTTGAAGAAGTAAAATCAGAACATATAATTTTAGCTTTATTAGCTGATAGAAAAAGTTATGCTGGAGAATATTTAAGATTCTTAGGAATGAACTACTTCGAATTTAAAACTCAATACGAAAAAATAAAAAAGCAAAATTCAAATAAGTTTTTAGAGAAAATTGGAACTAATAAAATAACAATAGCATTAAAAATACCAAATATAGCATACGATTTATTTAATAAAAACGCTGACTAAAAGCAGTTATTATTACGTAGAAAGTAACAAAAACTGAAATTATAATTTTGAAAAGTATTAAATTTAAATGCAGAAGATTGGATAATAAATAAAAACAACAACCGCTAACACACGCTACAAACAATATGGGTATTAGGCTTAATTTAAATATGTTTTTGTATTTGGAATATTTTGCAAATCCGAAAAATGGGCTTAATTTAGTCCCAAACCCGCTTGTATCGTGGTAACGTTACCAGCAATTTTGTCGCAGAATCTTAAAAACAACCAAATGAGAATTAAAATATTATTTTTTTTACTTTTAATATCAACTTTAGCACTTAGTCAATCTAAAGAAAAAATATCGTTAGAATGGAAAATATCCAAAAATGATACTTTGAAATATAAAACTACAATGAATGCTATTAAAGAAAAAAGTGAACTTTCGAGTAAAAATGACTCTTCTTCTATTTTCTCTGATAAAGACTTCGAAAAATTACGAGAATCACTCTCAGAAATTAATTCAGGTATGAAATATCAAACTAATCTTTTCCTAAACAAAAAAGATGAAAAACTAATAGATATTGAAATACTAATGTTTAACGAAGAAAAAGATAATTCTATTGAGAAGTTTAAAGAAATGATGTCTCAAGAAAAAGCTGAAAATCAACAAAAAGGGAAAAAGAAAAAAAACAAAAATAAAATTGATGAAATAGAAAAAGATAGTCTAAACTTTAAAAACCTTTACAAAGGATTAGTTGGTTTAAATGGCAACGTCGTTTTGAGAGGTAGAATTACTAATTCTGGTGAAATTGTAAGTACATATTATAAAAATTCTCAAAAAAATCTCATTTCACTATTATTTGAACTTCCAAGTAGAAAAGTTGAAATTGGAGAAAAATGGAAACTCAACTTAAGTTTAATCGAAATGGATCAAAATTTTATTTGCGATAGCTTAAGTAATGAAAACTCAGTTTACATTGAACGAATCGTAGAAAAAGATGGCGACCAAATTGCTGTAATTAAATATAATATAATAGAATACGTAATCGGAGATTTTAGAAATCCAATGGGTGGAATGTTTGGAATGGAAACTAACAAAAAAACATTTATGAAAATTTCGCATAATGCAACAGGTAATTTTTCAATTCTTAAAGGAAAATGGATTAATTATGAAGGCGTAATGGAAATTGAAAGTAATTTTTCAATGTTTGGCGGAAAATCAAAAACAGAATTCAAACTAATAGAATAAAAAAACCTGCTGGTAACAGGCGTTTGGTAAGATTACGAATTTTGTAGTAAATTTACGTTTATTTCTAGCAAGAAATTTTAACTTTAATAGAAAATAATTAGTTCCGAAGTTAGCAACTTAGTTAAGCGCCGGAACGTTAGCAAACATTATAGATGAGAAAAACGATTACAATATTACTCTCATTATTTTTTTTGAATATAGTTGCTCAAAATAAAGTTGAGTGCGACAAATTATTATCAAAAGAAATGGATATCGAAATAAATGACTTAGAAAAATTTCAAAGTGATTTTTCTAATTTTAAAAATTGTGGATTAGATTTTGTTGACTTAGAGATTTTCTCAAACAATTCAATTTTAGCTACAATACTCATCACACTTACATCCGAAAATAAAAATGAAAAAATAACTTACGGAACTTTATTGAATAAACTTTTGGATTTTAAAAAAAGTGAGCAATATCCAAAAATTAGAGAAGTAACATTGATTTCAAAAGAACTTTCAACTAAGATTGCTAGAATCGAAAATTGGAATGAGGACAAAATAAAACTTAAAAAACTCGAAATTTCTGAAAGTTATTTAGTTAAAATGCATGATTTTGTAAAAGAAAATTCAGAGTCAAAAACGTATAAAGAAATTTTCATGGTTCTTAATGAAGAACAAAATAAAAATAAAGTTACTAATTTAAAAAAATCAGAGGAATATTCAGATATTTTTACAAATTATGGAAACGCGGATTTAGCGGATTTATTAAAAAAAGCTAATAATTTAAATAAGCCACTAATAATCTATTTTACAGGTTATGGTTGCGTAAATTCAAGGAAGATTGAAAAAAACATATTAACTGAAGATGTGATTTACGAAAAACTTAAAAATCAGTTTTATTTTGTGAGTCTTTATCTAGATGATAAAACACAATTAGCAAATTCTGAAAAATTTACATCATCATCTAACGGAATATTAATCACAACTATTGGGAAGAAACATTCAAATTTGCAAATCGAAAAATTTAGTGTGAATATGCAACCATATTTTGCTGTCCTTGATTCAAAAGGGAATATTATTGCAACAGAAAGCTATTTGACTGATGAAGAAAACTTTATGAAATTTCTAAATAAAGGATTGAACACAAAATAACGTTTGCTAACACACACTACAAGCAATTTGGGTTTTAGACTTAATTTGAAATTGGTTTTGTATTTGGAAGATTTGCTTCGGCTGTTCGCTATCGTGCAAATGGCAATCCGAGAAAAGGTCTTAATTCAGTCACATGCCCGTTGTCGTCCCCGAATGCTTATCCAAATAAAAAAAAACCAGTCATTTTCTAAAAATAATAAGCCTCCAAATATTCGAAATACTTAAAAGGCTTATGATTAAAATGGGGTCTTTATATTCTAAACCCACCCGAAACTTCTATGCGTTGTGCGTTGATCCACTTGGAGTCGTCTGAACAGAGGAAAGCAACAACAGTTCCTATATCATCAGCTAATCCTACACGGCCCAATGCGGTTTCTGAGGAAATATGCTGATTGAAATCGGCATTGTCTCGTACTAATCCTCCGCCAAAATCCGTTTCAATTGCACCAGGCGCCACCGAGTTTACTCTGATTTTTCTGTTTCCTAGTTCTAATGCTTGATAACGTGTTAATGAATCGATTGCGGCTTTCATTGCCCCGTATGCTGCATACCCTACAAAAGAGAAGCGAGCTAATCCAGATGATGTGTTTACAATACTGCTTCCATACTCTAACAAAGCCAATAACTTTTGAGTCAACATAAATGGGCCTTTAAAATGAATGTTTGTCATGGCATCCAATGCATCCTCAGTTGTGGTTTCGAATGGCATGTTGATACCAATTCCTGCATTGTTGACCAAAGCATTAAGTTTTCTTCCCTCAAAAGAAGTTTCTAAAATTGCTGTTACATCCTTTTTGAAGTTTTCAAAAGTAGTAGCATCTGATAAGTTTAAAGCCAAAGCAAAAGACTTATTACCCAATTTGGTTATGGCTTCTACAACTTGATCTGCCGCTTCTTTTTTTGATTGGTAAGTGATAATTACATCAAATCCTCTTTTAGCCAATTGTAAAGCAGCATCTTTTCCTAATCCACGACTACCGCCTGTAATCAAGACTATTTTATTTACTTGTTGTGACATGTTTTTGTGTTTTTAAATGATTAGGCAAAGTTGCTTAAAAGTGGGGGATGGCTACTTGTAATTTTCAATCGATTAGTTGTAAAAATCAAATTATTTCTCTCTAAAGTTATTTGGTGCTTGTTGGTTGTGCTTTTTAAAAAAGTTAGAAAAATGGGCAACTTCATCAAAGCCTAAAGCATTAGCAATTTCCGAGATATTCCAATTGGATTCCTTTAATAATATTTTCGCCTCTTGATTGATACGCCTCGAAATGATTTCAGAGGTAGTTTTGCCAATACCTTCCTTCAAAACCTTATTCAAGTGATTAACATGTACATTCAATTGATTTGCATAATCTTTGGGCGATTTGTTTTGTAATACTTGTGATGAGTTTGCAATAGGGAATTGGCGCTCTAATAGTTCTATAAACAAAGATGTAATTCGTGATGCAGCTGTTTTACTATTTGAACTGAATGGTAAAGGATGTAGTTTCTGACCATTGTGGATTAATTCGATCAGGTAATTCCTGAGGAGATCGTATTTGAATTCGTAATCGGAACTGATTTCGAAGTGCATTTTTTCAAATATAGCTTCAAATTGCTGGAACTGTGTTTCTGAAATTTGAAATACAAAATCGCTTTGGTTTGAGAAAACATGTAAAGTATCTAGATCTAAACCTGTTTTAGTAAAGGGTAAAAAATCTTTGGTGAAGACACAAAAATGTCCAGATTGATCGGTAGTATTTGGTGTATAGCGATAAGGAATTTTTGGAGATGCAAACAGTACGCCGAATTCATTAATCTGGACAGTCTTGTTGGCGTAATCTACTGTATTACTCCCTTTTATTAAACTGACTTTATAGTATGTTCGAATGTTATATGGCATCTCAGGTTTACTGGTGCTTTTTTGGTACAAGTTTTCGATATTGAATACATTAAAGTGTCCTATATCTTTATTGAGATTTTCCTGTAGAAATTGATTGACATCCGTATTGGTGTTTTTTAATATTTCCCGATACAGTTCTTTGATAGTGATGTGACTCATGGTTTTGTAAAATTCAAATATACGAAGTGTTTTTTGATATATTGTCCATCACTTTTTTAGAATTGATTACGTTGCGCATATTCCACTTCTAAAGGCATTTGAAAGCTATATGTCGTCCCCGCGCTACAGACAGTTTGGGATTAAATTAAGCCCAATATTCGAATTTGTCAAATACAAAACCAATTTTCCTATTAAAACAAATGCCCAAATTGCATGTAGCATGTGTTAGCGGTTCAGGCTTTTTTTGCCGTTATCGTTTTCATTTTTGTTTATATTCCATATTATACATATCAAATCCTTCTGCCCAATAGTCTTTTTTAATTTCAAAAAGTTCAAAACCTTGTTTCTCATAGAATTTGTATGCGACTTGTGAAGTCCTTACAGTAATTTTTTGTATTCCGTCAATAGAATTTAGTTTGTCTATTCGGTGCTTCAATAGTTTTGTTCCCAAAGATTTTCCTTGATATTCAGGGTGAAGTATGTCCCAACTAATTTTTCCTGTTGTATTGTTGTCTACAAAGTTAATTCCACCACATCCAACTATTTTTTGGTCATATATTAAAACATAATAAAGTTCTCTTTCTGTTTCCAAATATTTGTTTAAGTCTTCTTCTTCGTCAACTGCAAAATATTCGGGTGTATTTAACCTTAATAAGTTAATGACTTCACTTTTGTCCTTTATTTCGAATTCTCTTATTGTAATTAAGTTTGTCATTTTAATTGTCAATTATGGGATAATTGTCTTTTTGTTCGCGCGTTTTAGCCTGACCGCTAACTTTCTCTCGCTACAGCAGGTTTGGGACTAAATTAAGCCCTATTTTCGGATTTGCCAAATCATCCCAAATACAAAACCAACTTTTTATTGAGTTTAAACCCGCCATATTCCCAAACGTCTGTTATAGGAAGACAATTATTCTTTAAAGTCGTTTTTATTATTGTTTAAAACCAAGTCTGATTAGTTCGTTTTTAACTTCTGATGCTGTTTTAAATTTCGATTTCTTACTTGTTCCGTCACTCCAGTTGCATTCACAGTCTCCTTCAATCTTTTTACTTATACCTTCAAGAAATTTCAAGTCGAATGTTTTCTCGATCGTTTCATTGTCAAAAACGTATGTGCCGTAAAGCGTTCCATTAACATCATAATGTCGTTGTTCCCAAGAAGCTATGATTATTATCTCTTTTGCCTTGTCATTGTCGGCGTTTGCAAAGAAGATAGCTTCAATTGACGGATTTCCACCTTCAGTATCTATCGTTCCAAAAGTTACTTTACTATAAGTGTTTTTATCAAGTTCAGAAAATACAATTCCTAAAATTTTATGATATGTCTGCTGGTCTGGGTCATTTTCTTTAGGTAATTTATATGTTATGTCGTAAAGTGAAATGATAGTGGAATTACCGTTCCATTTTGTATCTAAAACTTTATGTGTCAAAGTTGAGTTTTCTGGTTTTTGGCGTTCGGCAAATTGCTCAACTCTCTCTTTATCTTTCCGAGCTATAAGTTGTATTTGTCCAAACGATAAAGTCGTCCAAAAAAGTAAAATTATTATGTTAATTAAGTGTCTCATTTTGGTTGCCTATAACGTCCTTGCACTAAAGCGGGTTTGAGACTAAATTAAGCTCTATTTTCGGATTTGCCAAATCATCTCAAATACAAAACCAACTTTCCATTAAGCCAATTGCCCAAATCGCTTGTAGCGTGTGTTAGCAGTAGTGCTTCTAAAATTCAATGTTATCGTAACCAATTTCTTTTAATTCATTTTTCAATTCTTCAAAATCTTCAATTTCTGGGTTTAATTCTAAAATTATTTCTTTTGTGATTTTTTGAGAATCGTAAATATGTTTAACCGTTTCTATTTTTAATTTAGTGTTTTCAAAATGTTCATCATAATATTCTAATGCCCATTTTCGATATGTTGCTGGATTATTATCAAGAATATAAAGTAAATCAGCACTTCCGTCAGTATATTTATCTTTAGGAAAGTCTATTTCGCCAATATTCCACTTTTTAGCTTCATTTTTTCTCCAAATACAAAATGTTGTTCCAAGAGATATAATAGGCTCGCCTAAAATAAATGCTTTAAATTCAGCTGGCACATTTTCAATTACACCTTTCCAAATTTTTTGTTGCATTTCTGTTTCTTTATTGCCAAACATTTTTTTTAAGAAACCTTTTTGTTCAATTTCAATTTCTTCCCAATTTGACATTTCACTTTCGTGTGCAAAACCATTAATTATTGCTCCAAATTTTGAAAATAAGATTGAAAATTGGTCGCCTTGTCCATTTCTCATTTCAAAATATTCTTCTCCAAGTTCTTCGTCCCAATTATTTTGATAAGAGTAATATCTCGATTCCCAATCTCTACAAATAATTGCTTCGATTGCAGAAAGAGATTTGCATAGGTTTTTTAGAGTAGAAATTTCTGGAATTCCATCAAGATTTTTAGTTGATATTTTCATTTAATTTCAATTTTCAAGTTTCTGCGGTCGCATTACTGCTAACGTTCTGGCACTACAGCGGGTTTGGGACTAAATTAAGCCCATTTTTCGGATTTGCCAAAACTTCCAAATACAAAACTAATTTCAAATAAAGCCAAATACCCAAATTGCTTGTAGCATGTTTTGGGCGATCGTATTTTTATTCAAGTTTAAATTTAACGTTTATAATAGTTTCAATTTTAATTTTTTGAAATTCAATATCAATAGGTTTGTATTCTTGTTTACTTTTTCTGCCATACCCGACAACTACAACTTCTTGCAAACTTCCACCGCCGTCAAAATTTCCTATATTAGTTAAATCAGAAATAAAAATTGCATTTCCAACTTTTTGTTTCAAAGGTTTAGTCATAAATTCTGCTTGAATTTTAGCCTTTGCAATTGCATTTGATTTTAAAATCAGTTTTATTTTTTCATATTCTGTATTTTCGGTTTTTGTTACTCGAATATTTGAAATTTCAATTGTTTCAAGTTCCGAAATTACGCTTCCAGCAATTTTTGCGTTTTCAACAATTAGATTATATGATTTTGATTTCATTACATCAGTTTCTTTAATAAAGTATTTTTTGAAATTACTAGCTAAATCATTTAAACTTAAATTTTGATTTGTATTAATTCCCAGACCTTTTAATTTTTGCTCCATTAAGTTTTCTAATTCTTCAACAGAATATTTGTCTTTTGTGTCTTTTTCAGAAATTACAATATTCAAATGAATTCTGTTTGGCAAAACCAAAGTATCGGAAATTGCCGAAGTTTCAATGTATGGTAAATCAATGAAGTTTTTTGATTGTGAATAACTTTTCGCTGAAATAATAATTAAAAATAGTAATGTTAATTTTTTCATTTTCTGTTTTTTGTTTTCTGTGAATATGTCGCCCAATGTTCCGGCGCTACAGCGGGTTTGGTACTAAATTAAGCCCATTATTCGGATTAGCCAAATTTCCCAGATACAAAACTAATTTCAAATTAAGCCTGATACCCAAATTGCTTGTAGCGTGTGTTAGTGGCTGGCATTTTATTGAGTAGTTATTTTTGTATAATATTTAGTAATTTGTTGCTTTTGTTATCAATATAAAACCATAATTGTACATTATCGGGACTTATAAATGTTCGCCATAAAGTTATATTCTTATTTTCATTACAATATAATTCTTTTTGACGGCTAAAACCTAAAAATCCGTAGTCTTCGATTTTTGGCCAATTTTTAAGGTTTTCGTTTGTTATATTATTAGAACAATCAAAATTAATAAGGGTTTTGTTTTTCATTTTAGTAATTGTACTATCGACAATTTCTTGTGCATAAATAGCATTACTAATTTCCTCAAGTTTATATATGAAGTTATGACTTGTTCCAAAATAATTAATTGCAAATTCGGTTTCGTAAATCAATGTTGGATTGTTTTTGACAACTTCTAAATAAAGTATTATTGCGGAATTACTTGCTCCCATTTTTTTACTTAAAGTGCTTTTCAAATTAGTGTTTTTTACAACTAGTCGATATGTATTTTTTTCTTTTTGAAATGAAATTTCTTTTGAACCAATTATTTTTTCTAATTCTAAAATTGATTCTTTACTAAGTTGTGTTTCATTTTCATCACTTTTACAAGATTGAATTAATAGCAATAGGGAAAATATAAATATTAGTTTATGGCTAATTGAAAATATAGTTTTTGTTAAATTTTTCATTGTCATTAAAATTGCGTTAGATTCTTGACTCTGCGCCAATCTTGTTGTTAACGTTCCCGCGCTACAATCAGTTTGGTACTAAATTAAGCCCTATTTTCGGATTTGCCAAATCATCCAAATACAAAATCAACTTTCTATTAAGCCAATTGCCTAAATTGCTTGTAGCGTGTGTTAGCCGTTCAGTTTTATTCTGTTAAAAAAGTATAACCTTGGTCTTGTCTATAATTTTTCACATCATAACTTTTGGTTTTTTCGTTATAATTTAATTGATAAATCCTCCCATTTCTTGTGTCTAGATAAGAATTATAATTAATTATAAATTTTTTTGAATGCCATTCTTTTTTCATCTTTTCATAATTTTTTCGAAGTCTTATAAATACAGAATCAGAAATTTCAGTTGGCATATTTGAATTTAGATTTCTGTTTTTATAAATAAGTAAACTATCTTTTTCTTCTAAATTTTTGGTGATCAACAGCGATTTTAAAATTTCATTTACTACTTCATACTTTACGTTTTTATCTTTTAAAGGATTTTTTGGATTAGGAAATATGTTCAAAGCATTATTTAATTCAACTCTGAAAGTTGATTTTATTCTATCAATGTTTTTTATTGGTTTGTCAAATGGAAATTCCCAATAATCTTTGTATTTGTTACTAAAGAATGGAATTACTGAACACTGTTTTTTTGAGTTAATCAAAACAATTAATTGCTGATTATCTTTTATACTGTCTGGTTCAGAAAATAATTGAATTTCAAAATCAAATTCTCTATTCTTTACACTTTTTATAAGTTTGTAATCATTTCCAAATGTTTTCTTGGCAGTTTCTAATTGAGGAAATTTTTCAATTACTTTTTGAATTGATTTTTCAACTTTTGTATCGTTCTTTTCAGAACAACCAATTGTTATGATGAAAAATAAATAAAAATAATAATTGTGATTTCTCATTTGTTCGTTTTTTTCTGCGTTCTATTAAACTGACGGATAACGTTTTGGAACTATAGCGGGTTTGGGACTAAATGAAGTCCTATTTTCAGATTTGCCAAATCTTCCAAATACAAAACCAATTTCAAATAAATCCTAATAACCAAATTGCTTGTAGTGTGTTGTGCGTTCGGTTTTATTTTTTTTTTTTCAATTTTCAATTAATTTTTCCCATTTTGATTTGTTTAAAATCATATTTAATGAAATCCATTTATTTCCTTTTACTTCAATTTCGCTAAATTTATTTGGGTTTATTTCAAAACCAGTTTTTTCGTAACATACAATTGCATATTTATTCCAATCATAAACGTTGAGTTCAACTTTTTCAGCATTTAGTTTTTCAAAACTATATTTTACCAATTCATTTATAATTTTTTTTCCAAATCCTTTTCCTCTTTGGTTTTCGTCACCAATTAAAATTCTGCAAAGTTTAACTTCATTATTTTCAGTTTTATAAATTTCGCAATGTCCAATTATTTTGTTCGTTTCTGAATTTATGACTTTAAATGAAATTATATTTTCAGAATATAAATATTCGTTCAGTTGTTCTTTAGTTAATGGAAATTTAAAAACAGGTCCAGAAAACTGAACTAAAATTTCTTCGTTTTCAACCCAATTTATCAATCTTTCAAAATCTTGTTCAGTAAATTTTTCAAGTATTATCATTAATCAAAATTCAATTTTATTATTTAGTTTCTTTTCGGTTTTTTGGTTCTCCAAACTGACGTACAACTTTCCCTCGCTACAGCGGGTTTGGTACTAAAATAAGACTATTTCTCGGATCTGCCGAATCATCCCAATATAAAACCAACTTTCCATTAAGCCAATTGCCCAAATCCGTTTTAGCTGTTATGCTAAGGCAATTTTACCACCCTATGCCATCGACATCATAATTCTGCAAAAATTTATACGCTATTAAATATGTGTTTTTTGATTTTAATTCTATTCCTAATATTTTTTTTTGACTGTCTTTAATAAATCTAAGATTGTATTTTCCCCGAAAGATTTGATTTTTGGAACTAACATTTATCATTAAATTTTTTTCGTCCAATTCATAAAATGTTAATTCATTTTCAAAATTGAAAGTTTCAGGAAGTTTAATAACATTATTCTCTTCAAAAAATAAAGTATTAATAATTAAGCTGTCCTTGTAGTTTATATTTTGATATTTTATTTCCTCAATAGCCCAAGATCCATTGAGTTTTTCATCAATAGTCTTTGAATATGGATTACAAGAAATTAGTAAAATAAAAATCATTAATGAAATGTATTTCATCGGATTACATTTTTGTTCATAAATATTCGTTTCGCATGCTTTCGTATAACGTTCTGGAGCTTGGAGAGGCTGGTACTAAATTAACCCCTATTTTCGGATTTGCCAAATCTTCCTAATACAAAACCAAATTCAAATTAAGCCTTAAACCCAAATTGCTTGTAGCGTGTGTTAGCCGTAGTTTTTTTTTGATTAGTTACTTTTTTTTCTTACTATATACCGTAATTCCCCAAGTGTCTTCATCATGATGCTTTATTTCTTTTCCTGATTTTTTATCGAATTCAAAAACTCCTTGTGTTACTGTATTTACTAGTAAGTTGCCATTTGCGGAATTAAGTTTATGTCCCCCATAACTTGACTTCAATTGATTTGACCACAATTTTTTTCCATCTATGGAAAATGAGTAAATTTTTCCAATATAGCTTACGTAATATAATTGATCATCATTTATGGTGACAGGTTGAGAAGCGTATGCATTTACTTTATTTTTCCATTCTACTTTTTTGTTGGAAAGATTTAAACAATAAAGATAGTTTTGTCCTTCCGAAATATTTATAGTGTTTACAAATAAAAAGTTATTTTTAACTATCCCATTTTGTAATCCTCTGCCATCATATTTATCAACCCAACGTTCTCCAACTTCTAATTCTGGATAAGGTTTGGAAGGATCATATTCAAATTTATTTTGTTTGCATGCAGATAGTATAAATAATCCAAGAATCATTATATTCCTAATATTTTTCATTTGTAAATTATAAAACTTTGTCAAATTACTCTTTGCGTTCATATATATTACCCCAAGTTTCTAAATTGCTGGTAACGTTCCCACGCTACAGCGGGTTTGGTACTAAATTAGCCTTAATTTTCGGATTTGCCAAATCATCACAAATACAAAACCAACTTTCTATTAAGCCGATTGGCCAAATTGCTTTTAGCGTGTGTTGGCGGTAGTAGTTACTCTTCGAGTTCATCTTCAATTTCTAATTGTTTATTAAATCTGAACTCAACTAGATTACCTTTTCGACTACTTTTTTTAGCTTTATTATTTGTTGTCTTATTATCTTTTAAATTATTAATTTTTATTCCGATTGCCGTTTCATTTTCAACAGCATAATAAGTATCATTTATGACATATTTATAATTTCTATTTATAAATTTTAAGTAATACAAATCCATTCCTTCATTTTGAATTCCACCTCAACGTAAATAAAATACATATTTAAATTTGCCCTAGCTTGCTTTAGTTTTTTCTGGAAACTCGAATTCAATTTTATTTTCCGTCCCAAATCTATAGATTATGTATTTATCGTTTTTATCTTTAGCTAGGACGAGTTTTTTTCCATTTTGAGTTTCGAATCTGTAAATTAATTTCTCATTTGGTAAAAGATATTTTTGTGCAAAGATTAAGTTAGTAAATAATAACATTAATGATAAAATTAAAATTCTATTTTATTCTTTTCTTTCTTCATAGATTTGATTTTATACAGTTTTCCACTACTATTACTGCCAAGTTGCCAATAAAATAACTTTAGTTAATATATTTTCATTACTACCCTTTAATGCTATATATTTTATTTATACCAATTGATTTACTGATCTAATGAAATGAGTTTTATTATATGATGAAGAAGTCATATGGTGTTTAATTTGAAATGTAAATGGCTTTTAATTTAATTATTGGCTTTAATTAAGAGTAGTGATACTTCTTGGCGTCATTTGAACATAAGAATGCTAGTACTGTTCCAAAATCATCTCGTAAGCCTACACCGTCACCAATACTTTAATTTTTTAACGAAAACTAACTTTCCCTGCCCCTGATAGCAACGAAAAGCCCGCAAGGGTAAGAGCCTAATAAAAACAAAACCCAAAACAGCGACCAACGGAAGCTCGTTTTGGGTTTATGTTTTTAAGGCGATTCCCGCGGACTTGTAGAGTATAGCAGGAATAGGCAGCCAGAGTAATGGGAGTAAAGTTTGGATAAAATTATTTGCCGATACAGAAAGTTAAATCATTCTGTATTGTTGGGCTATAGTGTTTGAAGGTACAAATAAGATACAATTTTTTTAAGTTTGCTATTTTATGCTCCAAAAATAAGCAGTACCAAAAATAAAATTTTTTAAGTGATTTTTTTGATTTTGTAATCATAATATTTTACAGGGTAAATATCATAATTATAAATTCATCAGTTCTTAAAAAACAAAATGCTTATCAAAATTTTTATGATGAGTTGATTTCAATATTAAAAAGCCACTAGAAACTTAAATGAGTGAAAATATTAACTGTAATTATCTAATTTTTTTGTCCAGTTATAATCAGTATATTTTAGTACGTAGTCATTTATTTGTAGATTGAAAATTTTTCCGATTAATATTTTAATATTTTTATTTGAGCCAAAATCACCTTTATACCATAAGAAAAGCTTGGATGTGGAAATTGTTTTGCTGTCAGCATTTATAGTCGTTTCTGCTTCAATAAACGAATCAGTGGCTGAATTCAACTGCTTATCTAATTGTTCGAATTCGTATACAAAGATCGGTGGACAACTGATTGCACCGCAGTTTAATGCAAAATGAATTCTGTAATCTATATTGTTTACTTGTAGTTGTTTAATATAACTAGCATAGAAAGGATTCTTTAGATAACCAAAGCCAATCACAAATTTGCCTTTTCTTAAAATTCCATGTTCTATAGTATCTAAGGAGAAAAACATATCTGCTATAATAATGACCTTTTGCGTATAAATTGATTTGTCTAGAATTGTTCTTGCATATATTTGATAAAATGAATTATAAATGTTGAGCCAAAAGGTCTTTTTATGATTGTCTATTTCTAATTCCATTAACAGATTTTCATACCTTATTTGACTCAGTTCGATAATTTCATTTTGATATGAATTACCGTGTTTAATATTGGAAAGTAATTGTTCTGAAAGTTTTAAAATTGCACTCACAAAATAGCCTCTTTAATTCCATTTTTATCAAATATTTCTTCCTTATGGCACTTAAAGAAATGATCACAATATTTACAAATATTTTGTAATTCTTCATTTTTAGATATAGCTTCTTCTTCGGTCACACCCAATGAAATTCCCATCTTTAATGGTTCTCCCTCATTTAAAATTTTAAATACTGCGCTTTTAGATGCTCGATCCAAAACAGTGCTAACTTTTTCTTGTCTAGCATCGCCCATCGGAAAATGTGTTCCTGGACAACATGGATTTATTCGCCATAATTGTATACTAATTTCCTGTGGAATATCTGAATATCCGCCTAAAAAGTTTCGAGCTCCAGAAAGTATTGAACAAAAATTATGTTTAGAATCTTTTAACCAAATATTATTTTTTAGTGCTTTACCTCGTGCCCAATTTCCTCCTAACCACATGTCGTCATTTGCGCCCCAATAACCCCAACTTAGAGGGTTTTGAGTTAAGTAATGTTCACCATCAATTAGTGGGTCATTTTCTGTTCCGATGACATTACAACTTGCAAAAATATCTGCTAATTCTAGTAGTCTGCCGCCTGCTTTTTTATGATATCTATCTATGCTTGCAATATCAAAGCGTTGCACTCCTTTTTGGATTAAGATCTGTAATTTTTCAACATTTAATAAATCCCCATTGGTTTGCAACATGATTTGAATAGAATCCTGATACTTTTCCTTTACTTTATCCAATATAGAATATAATAGTTTTATATCTGCTAGAGGTTCACCACCACTTAAAATTAATCGATCTACTCTTTTCGGTAAATTTTCTATAATTTTCATACAGTCGGATTCACTTATTCTTTTACCAAAAGGACTAGAGTCATTATAACAATGGTCACAATCATCATTACACAACTGGGTAAAGACCCAATAAATTGATTGTATATGCTCAAATGATGTATTCATAATTATTTTTTTATTTTAAAAGTTGTAATAAAAAGTATATTCTCTTGATCAGCAGATCGCAGTTCTTTTGGTAAAATAACTGGTCTTTCATTTACTATTTCAATGGAGGAAAACCCAGCTTTTAGCAAATAATCTATATACAGTTTTTGATATCGTATTCCATTCAAACAACCTGTAAATTCTTTTATTTGCGGATAAAGCTCAGGTCCAAATTTTCCTTTTTTGTTAATATCAGAAAAACAAAACTGTCCGTTATTTTTTAAAATTCTAAATACTTCTTCAAATGTGTGCATCAAATTAGGCAATAAACTGAATACTCCATTACTTGTTATTGTATCTATAGTCTCATTTTCGAAGGATAATTTTTCAATATCTCCGCATATGAATTTAATATTTTTTATTAGATATTTATTTGCTATTGAATTTGCTTTTATAATCAGACTTTCAGTTAAATCTATGCCGGTAACTGAACCTTTATTAGTTATTCTATCAGCCATAATAAAACAGTCTATACCAGCAGCACATCCTAAATCAACTATTTTATCATCGTCATCATAGGAGATAAATTCAAATGGAAAACCACAGCCTAGACCTAAATTTGCGTCTTCGATATATCCCCTAAATTCCGAATATTTTTCTCTTATTGGATTAAAAATAGGACCACACACTGATTCTTTTTGTTTTTCTGAGTTCAATTTATTTTGAAAAACAACTTCATTATAACCATTTTGAATAGTGACCTTTAGCATTTATCTGGATTATAAAATAATTGGTAATTCAACTCCGTAATTCTCTGCAGGTATCTGAAATGTACCTGAAACATTTTCTCCAGTAAGCCAAAAAATAAGTTTGTCAACATAATTATCTAAATGTGTAATTTGCTGTATGCCATGTTCAACAATAGGATCTAATGTAGTTACTAATAAATGTCCACCATATTGAGTTGTTTCCCATGTTATTATATCCGTATCATCTTTTCTTTGAATTACAGTTGCATTAGTTGGAATAGATGTGTACGCCCCATGTGTGTGCCAACAAGAATGTCTTGGCGATAGTCCTTTATACAACGGATGAGAAAAATTAGTTTCAGATATTGGAGGATTATTTGGATTATCTACCCACCAATAATTATTTACTGGTCTGTCTTCCCATTTAGCATCAAGCCAATTTGCAGAAGAATCACCTTCTACCATGATTTTTTTTCCTTGAGCTAAAAAAAAATACAGTAAATCTTTATGCTTTGCTATTTCAATATGATTGGATTGAAATGGAATAATTATAGCTTCTAAATCAGCTAATAATTCTTTTGATAAATCATAAACGTATAATAATTTTATGCTATTAGTATATTTTGGAGCCGTAGCAAAAGTATAATGACTCCAAACACCATTAAATATTAAACCTATTTTTTTCATGATTCTAGTTTTTTTATGATTAAAAATACAATATTTTGATACAATTGCGCTAAAGAATTGTTTAGATTATAGTTAGTATTTGTAATACCTGTATCGCCTAATGGTGCGCTCGCAGTTAAAAATAGTGTTCCTTTCGTTGATTTTTCATCCAATACAACTATTGGTCTTTTCCAGGTATCTTGCAGAATAACTTCTGCTTGTTCACTTACATTAATGTATCCACAAGACCACCATCCACTCATTTTATGACTATATATCAAATCCTGAATATCCACATTTTCAAGTAAATTGTTTCTATCTGAATTCACAGTATACCTTTGATCAATACTTTTTAAATCATTACTCATAATCCATTGATTGTTTGGTACCCAATTTGTGAACCATCCATCAAAACAAAATAATGCTTTACCATCATTTAGAAAATTTGCAACTTTATCTTTAATTTTAGACATAGCAATACTATCACTTCCATTTGGGACAATAAGTAATTGGTACGATTCTAAATCTGGATCAAAATCATTTGAAATTTCCAGAAAACTGTAGTGAATAACTTCACTTGAAATAAAGTAATTTTTCAATCCTTCTATTCCATTTGAAACAACTGCTGCTTTTAATTTCTTCATAGACTATAAATTATATTGTTGCCAAAAATTGATTTCCTCTTGTACGCCAGAATTTTTATCTTTTATAAAGTCAGTGGGGCTGCTATATTGCTTTAAAATTCCATTTTCGATTTTTCCGAGAGCATCTCCCATTATTATGGCTTCTTTGATGTCGTGCGTTACAAAAATTGACGATACATTCATTTGATGCACCAAATCCTTAAAGAGAACTTGCATTTGTTTTCTTGTAACACTATCTAAAGCTCCAAATGGTTCATCTAACAATAATATTTTAGGCTCAATCACAATTGCTCTTGCAAACGAAATTCTTTGTTTTTGTCCACCTGAAAGTTGATTTGTCATCTTTAAGGACTGACTTTTTAAATCAATTAATTCAATTATACTATTAACTTTCTGTTGAATAATATCTTCTTTTTCTTTTTTAATACGTAATCCAAATGCAATATTTTCAAAAACATTTAGATGGGGAAAAAGAAGTGACTCTTGGTATAGATAGACACACTGCCTTTCTTGCGGTTTGACATTACTGACCTCTAACTCGTTTAGATAAAGATTGCCCTTATCTTGTTTTTCAAGACCAGCAATAATTTTTAAAAGTGTCGATTTTCCGCTTCCAGATGCTCCGAGTAAGCTTAAAGTCTTATCTTTTTCCAGTATTAAAGATACATCTTTGAGTACACTCTCTAATCCAAAGGTTTTCGAAATATTTTTTACTTCTAGGATATTCATAATATGGTATTATTTTCTACAAAAAATAGTAGTTTTTTATTAATGAATACTAAAAGCATAGGTGGAATGACTAGAAGTACTGAAGCAAATGCAGCATAAAAAATATTAGCTTCATTTATATATTTAAAAACACTTAAAGTTAAAGTCATAATTTTCCCGGTACCAATAATACTTGTAAGCCCATATTCAAACCATGAAATTAGAAAAATCTGAAAGAAACACAATTGCAAAACATGCTTTGATAGTGGTAAGATAATCTTAATATATGTTTGTTTTTGCGAACTTCCTAGTGTGTAACTTAAATCTTCTATTTTCTTTATTTTGTTAGTCCAAAAGCTAATGAAAATAATAATGCCAAATGGAAATGAAACTAAAAATTGCGCCAATATAACGCCAAAAAATGTACCAGTCAGATTACTGATTATAAAAAAATAGTGAAATAAAACAGCCATAATTACTGGTGATAATAAATATGGTATATACGCAAGCAATATATACAAGGTTTTATTTTTACTATATGCTATAGACTTTGAAATTATAAAACTAAAAGAAGTTACAAGTATAGCGACTATGGTAGATAATAATAATGAATTCAAAAACAGCGCTACAATATTTGCTTCAGTTGATAGAATACTTAACCAATTTCCAATTGATAATTCTACAGGAATAATGTTCGGAAATATCCAGTTTTTCCCCAATGAAAGTATTAGTAGGAATAGCAATGGAAATCCAATGGCACTTATAAAAATATATTGGCAGACTCTTTTAATCATTGTGTTCTTTTGTTGCAAAAAAGTTAGGATTTTTAATTGCTAAAAACCCAAGCAATACAATCAAAAAAGTAACATAAATAATACTCATTGCAAAACCATTAGGAATATCGTACAAGTTGAATCGTGTTATTTTTTGAACAATTGCTACTGAAATTAATTGTGGATTTTGCCCACCTAATAATAATGGAACTTCATAATTACCCATTACGAATAGTATAAATAATATTAAAGAAACGGCTGTTTTTTTAAAAACAATTGGTATTACAATTTTTTTCATAATTTGACTTTTCGAAGCTCCCAACGTCGATCCTAAATCTGACAGTTCATCGATCCTTTCTGATTCGTATACCGCAGAAAATAATATGATAAAAAAAGGGGAAATCAATAGAATCATTGTAAATATGATTCCTATTCCAAGTGTGTCGTTTATAAGAACGGGAAAGTTAGAAATTCCATCAGTAATTTGGAGATAATTCGTAATTCTAGAAACAAATCCAGATTGCGAAAACATTTGGAAAATAAAGAATGCAACTACCGTTGCAGGAAAGCACAACGGTAGATAAATTACATAACTAAGTAGTCCACTCTTGAAATTTGATCGCCAACTTTTTGCTATTAAAAAGGATAAAACACTGCTAATAGACACACTTACAATACCAACATATAAACTAAATAAAATACTTTTCCAGAAATGAAAATCGGTTAAGACTGATTTCCAAGCATCAAAGTTTATCTCTGAATTTAAAATCCCAAAAATCCCAATGCTATATAAAAAAGCATATGCCAGTCCCGAAAAGACAGGTACCGCCACAAATAGAATAAATAGAATGATATTAAGTTTGCCTAACTTCAATTTTGTGCTTGATTATTTATTACATATTTTCTAAAATCTTCTGCAAGTTTTACCATGTATTCTGGAGCTAATTCTTTTAATGCTTTATTTTGAATATCATTTCGTTTTGGCGATTTAATTCTTGCAGGTATTTGTTGAAAAATTGATTTATCCTTTTCCGACAATTTATTTAAATCTAAAACAGTTCCATCACCCCATATAATTGGATTCATTTTTTTTGATTGTGCTTCAACAGAAATTAATGCGTTTGCAACCACCATAGCTGCAGCTTTATTCGCACTATTAGACGATATTCCTATGTAATGTGAATTTTGAATTGTTCCAAACTTTGGTACATAAGCCATTGTAGAATTAGGAAAAAGGCCCTCAGCTATTTTACTATCTACTTCTGCATCATTGTTACTCATTGTAAACCAAAGTTCACCATTAGAAAATAGTTGATGTACTTGAGCTACATTTTCAGGAAATACTGTTCCTTTTCTCCATAAATAAGGTCTTAACTCATTGATGTATTGCCATAATTCTGTACTATATTCTTTGTACTTTTTGCTGTTGAAATCTCCTGACAAATTATCTTTGCTTCCTGAAATATCTATTAGCAATGATTTTAAAAAAGTTAAGCCTGTAAATTGATTATCAAAAGTAAAGATGCCAGGATTTTGTTTTACAAACATTAATAATTCCGCTCTTGTTTGAGGAGGATTTTTAACTTTATCACTATTGTAAATCCATGTCATCTGAACGTTTCCCCAGGGTAATTCAAAGCCGTTGATTTGCTGCTGGAAATCGGTTCCAATGAAAGGATTTTTAAAATCGATATTCTTTGCATTTGGTAATTTATCTGTCCATGGACCATACAAACCATTAATTTGTTTTAGTTGATAAAATGTTTCCCCATTTATCCACATTAAATCTACATCACTATTAGATTTATTTGCTTGTTGTTCTGTCATTAAAAGCTGAACTACTTTTGACCCCTGACCATCAATTATTTGTAAATTAATATTATTTTCATTTTTAACTTTAGGAATAATATAGTTCCTCATGTAAGCATTTATTTTTGCATCACCCATCCACATGACCATGGTAATATCTTTGCCTGTAGCTTGTTTTTCAATTGATGACCAATTCGCAAAATTTATATCTTCCCTTTTTTCTTCTATTTTCTTCTTACATGAAAGGAGTAAGATAAAAACTAATAGTATGCTGATTTTTTTCATTGATTATTTGTTAAAAATGGGGTTCCTAAGAACCCCACTAATTTATTAAAATAAGTAATCGATTCGTGCTCGATGAACCGGGCGCTTATGGCTTAGATCACCGACTG
>NZ_JBWJVJ010000028.1:0-25352 GCF_056428925.1 Flavobacterium sp. GNP011
ATACAAATGGGTTTAAAACAATTGAAAGTTCTGCATGTAATAGAGATACAGCTATAATAAATATGAATAGCTTGCTCCCTATTGGAACTCCTACTAATGGTACTTGGACTGATGTAGATAATACAGGCGCTTTGCAAGGTGATAAATTTAATCCTTTTGGTCAAAGTATAGGTGACAAAGTATTTGAATATAAAGAAAGTAATACAGCTTGTCCTACTACAATAAGAGTAACTATGAAAGTTAATGATGATTGTTTAGTACTAGCATGTGGAACCGTGAAAGTATTCAATGCTATTTCCGCAAATAATGATGGCGTTAACGATAAATTAATTATTGAAAACATTGACAATACCTCTTGTTATCCGAAAAATAGCTTAGAAATATATAATCGTTGGGGTGTATTAGTATTTGAAACAAAAAACTATAACAACCAAACCAATTATTTTGATGGTTATTCTCGTGGAAGAACAACTATTAAAGATACTGCTGGTTTACCAACTGGTACTTATTACTATATTTTAAACTACACCGCAATTGACAAGGATGGCAATACTCAAATTAAAAAAATAGCAAGTTATTTATATATCAATCGATAGATAAACCCTAAATTAATTTAAAACCTGAGGTAAAGTCCTCAGGTTTTTTTTTGGATAATCCATAACAACAAGAATATAAGAATTAAAATAGATATTATGAATCACCAAAACTAAGAGCAAGATGAAAAAGTTAAATAATTGATATTCTTTTTTTTTTATATAATCAATAAACCTATTTGGTAACATTTTGAAAGTCCAAATAACTCTTATCATATTAAATTCTAAAATCAATCAATATAGTTGATAAAAAGATTGTGAAGAACAGTACATTAGCAAATACTAGAGTTACTATATTTTTCCATATCAAATACTAATTCAAACTTAAATATAGAAACATAACGTAAACGATTAGAAACAAAAAAGCTACCTCATAAATGAGATAGCTTCAAAAAAAATTTAAAAAAAAAACTTAAATTCTAGCAAATAAATTTGTAAAATATTTTCTTCCAGTTGAAGGATGTTCTTTAACTGCTAAACCAAAGTGAGTAAAGTTACCTTCTATAACTGCTTTGTGTCCTGGACTTGAAAGCCAAGCATTAAGAACAGATTGAGGTGTGATATAATTATAAGCTACATTTTCACTTACTGTTTTTGCACCTAAGGTTTGAATAATATTTTCTGATCTTTCTACAAAATTATTATGATTAACAACATTATTTTCGATCATGTAATTATCATGTTCTTCAGACTTGAAAGACATATGATTTATTTTCAAAAGTGGGTTTAAACCTTTACTAACTCGATATGAATTTATTAAATCCATTGTTTCTATCTCAAAAGTACTGTACTGATAATTAGCTACTTTTTGTACAGTTGTTTCATTAATTTCTTCATCAGAACTACTTGATGAACATGAAGCTGAAATACATACCACTAAACTAAGTAATATTGTACGAAGTAATTTTGTAGTCATAATTATGTAGGTTAAACTTAAAGTTGATGTGGGCTAACAAACTTTAAAATTAATAATCTAATTTTATTCCCTTACTCAAATATAGGCTAAAAAACCGTTATAAGGCAAATAAAATCGATAAACTACATCATAAAAACAAAATTGTAAGTTTTTTACAAACTAAGGAGCGAGTCTGTCTATTTTCCAAGATTGATCATTTTGAAAAATAAAACGTATTCTATCATGTAAACGATTAGGGCGACCTTGCCAAAACTCTATTTCTAAAGGCTTTATAATAAAGCCTCCCCAATATTCAGGTCTTGAAATAGGAGTATTTGAAAACTCTTTTTCTAACTTTAAAAGTGTAGTTTCCAAAACTTCTCTTGACGAAACAACTTCACTTTGGTTAGATGCAATTGCCCCAAGTTTACTACCATCTGGTCTGGAGTCAAAATAATTGTCTGAAATCATTTCAGAAGTTTTAGTGGCTACTCCTTTAATAATTACTTGACGTTCCATAGTATGCCAAAAAAATGACAAACAAACCTTATCATTCTCTATTATAGCTCTCCCCTTCTCTGAATTATAATTGGTATAAAAAATAAAACCTTCCTCAGAAAATTTCTTTAATAAAACTACTCTCGCTCTAGGAAAACCATCTAAACCAATAGTTGATAAAGTCATAGCATTTACCTCACTATCTCCTCCATGGTCTTCAACTTCATGAAACCATCTATTAAATAAATTTATAGGATCTTCTGGAATGTTACTTTCTAAAAGTTCACTTTTATCATATGACTTTCTATAATCACTTAAATCATTCATTATCGTATAGTTTAAATAGTGTTTTTAAATTATTTGTATTTTAAAATTCAAAGCTTTTACCGTCGTCACCCAATAATATATTTGGAAAAACAGTTTCTGCTTCTTGCTTGAACATTTCAATACTTTCATACCGAGTTGAATAATGTCCTAGAACTAATTGTTTTGCATTAGCTTTCATAGCAATTAAAGCAGCTTCTTTGGCAGTAGAATGTAATGTTTTTTTAGCTAAATTTTCCTCCGATTGTAAGAAAGTCGATTCGTGGTACAAAACATCTACATTACTTATAATAGGAAGTATATCTTCATTATAAACTGTATCAGAACAAAAAGCATAACTCATTGCTGGTATAGGGTCAAAAGTAAGATCCTTATTCAAAACAACACTACCGTCTTCTAAGGTGATATCTCTTCCGTTTTTTATATTTTGATAATAACAGGTATCAATTTCATGATCTTGAACTGCGTCTATATTTAATTTTCGTTCTCCTATTTTTTCTTGAAACAAAAAACCATTCGTGTAAACTCTGTGTTTAAGGGGAATTGTTTTGACAATAACTTTATGATCCTCAAAAATTATTTCACTTTCTAATGATTCTAACTCGTAAAAATACAATCCATAATTGGTCCAAGAATTAGACAGTCTCAGTTGTAATTTTATAATCTCTTTAATACCTTTTGGTCCATAAATATGTAAATCAGTGGTCCGATTTAGCAATGAAAAGGTAGATATTAAACCCACTAACCCAAAAAAATGATCTCCGTGTAAGTGCGATATAAAAATGTGATTAATTCTAGAAAATTTAATTTTATTTTTTCGCAACTGAACTTGGGTACCCTCACCACAATCAATCAAAAAGAGTCTGTTATTTATATCTAAAACCTGAGCTGTGGGATTTGTAAAAGTTCTAGGAGTGGCCGCATAGCAACCAAGAATTGTTAATTTCAATATACTATTTATTCGATTATTTATACTTGCTTCCTTAATCAATAGGGTTTAAAAAAAAGAATAGATTGATTAAAAGCCTAAATCTCTTTCAATCTCTTCCATTTCAATGATATCGTGGGCCTCTAATAATGATGGAACTACGGTTAACTTTGATGGAACTGCATTATAATCAGAATCCGCAGTAACAATTACAAATGACTTTTTTGCTTTTTTATGATCTTTTGATAATGGTAAAAAAAGTTTTATGTCTGATATTGACATACTTTCATACATCAACAAATCAATAATTATGTTATGCTTTTCAAATGTTTTGTATTGGTGTGTAATTTTCATTAAAAAAGATGTAAAGTCACCTTGTGTATCTCGAATTACTATTGTGTGCCCTTTTTGATCTACTTTCATGATATTAAATTTAAATACATTTATAAAAATCTAGTGGTACATTATTTATCTAAAGTACTGAATACAGTTATTGAATTTTTGAGGCCAATAAATAAATGACAGCCATTCGAATGGCTACGCCATTTTCAACCTGATTCAAAATTACAGATTGGTGATGATCTGCTACCTCACTTGTAATCTCAACACCTCTATTAATAGGGCCAGGGTGCATAATTACGATTTCTTTACTTAAGGACTCTAAAAGAGTTTTATCTAAGCCGTATTGCTGAGCATATTCTCGTGTTGATGGAAAAAAATTAACATCCATGCGCTCATTTTGTACGCGTAACATATTAGCCACATCACACCATTCTAGTGCTTTTCTTAAATCAGGTTCAACCCCAACTCCTAATGAGTTGATGTATCTTGGTATTAACGTTTTGGGCCCGCACACTTTCACTTCGGCTCCTTGCATTTGCAATGCATAAATATTAGATAAAGCTACTCTTGAGTGCAGCACATCTCCAACTATTACAACCTTTTTTCCACCAACTTCACCTAACTTTTCTCTAATCGAATAACTATCTAACAAGGCCTGTGTAGGGTGCTCATGCGCTCCATCGCCTGCATTGACTATACTCGCCTTTACATTTTTGGATAAAAAATATGCGGCACCCGGATTAGAATGTCGCATCACTACCATATCTACTTTCATAGATAAGATGTTATTTACCGTATCAATTAATGTTTCTCCTTTTTTTACTGAGGATTGTGCAGCCGAAAAACTAATAACATCAGCACTCAAACGTTTTTGAGCTAATTCAAATGAAAGCTTTGTTCGTGTACTGTTTTCAAAAAAAATATTAGCAATGGTAATATCTCGTAATGAAGGTACTTTCTTTATCGGTCTATTAATAACTTCTTTAAAATGATCTGCGGTTTCAAATATCAAGTCAATATCATTTTTATTGATGTACTTTATACCTAATAAATGATTTACGCTTAATTCTTTCATTTCTATTTACGATTATATTTTCTGGTTTACAATTGCTAGGATTCACTGGTGATTAAATAAACACCATCTTCTCCATCATTTTCTTTCCAACTAACTTTTACTTTTTCATTATTGATCGCATCTACCTGTCTACCTCTGTAATCAGGTTGGATAGGTAAATTACGGCTGAATCTTCTATCGATAAGAACTAATAATTCAATTTCAGATGGTCTGCCAAAAGATTGAATTGCAGTTAGAGCTGATCGAATGCTTCGTCCAGTAAACAATACATCATCAATAAATATTACTTTTTTATTTTCAACAATAAAGTTGATCTTAGTTTTATTGGCTTCTAATGGTTTATCCGTTCTTCTAAAGTCATCTCTAAAGAAAGTTATATCGAGATACCCCAACTGGATTTCAGGAGTTTGATATTCGTCTTGTAAAATTTCTTTTAAACGTTCTGCTAAAAAAACTCCTCTTGGTTGAATTCCTACCAAAATCGTATCTGAAAAATCGAGGTGTTTTTCTATTAATTGACAAGCCAAACGGTGTAAAATGATAGTAACTTCTTTAGCAGTAAGCAATACTTTTTGGCTCATGGCGAGTTTATTCTTTGGTTACACAAATATACAAATACATATTTAGCATTTTCAAATTAAATGTACACAAATACAGCATGATTTTATAAAAAATTGAAACGTATCATTTTGTAATTATCTGCGCTAATTGTGTAACAAACATTTTTTTCTTTTGATTTAATTTTACAAAAACTAAAAACAATATAAAAACTCACATCATGCAAAAAATCATTACCAGAATCTCATTATTATTTTTCCTACTACTTACTTTATCAAGCTGCTCTGTCGTTAAGGGAATTTTTAAAGCCGGTGTAGGTGTTGGGATTTTTATAGTTATTGCAGTTATTGCAATTATATTTTTTTTAATTACCAAATTATTCAACAAAAAATAACAGCTGCTTAAAATTAAAACTTGATTTTATGGCAAAAAATATCCCGCTACCGCGGGATATTTTATTTTATTTAGAATACATTTTAACTCTTAATTCTTGTACTTTTTCGTCATCCAAGTAGTCATCAAATGTCATGTAACGGTCAATAGCTCCATTTGGAGTAAGTTCAATTACCCTATTAGCGACAGTTTGAGAGAACTCATGATCATGCGTGGTAAAAATTACGGATCCTTTAAAGTTTTTTAATGAATTATTAAAAGCTGTAATGGACTCCAAGTCTAAGTGATTCGTAGGTTCATCAAGCATTAACACGTTAGCGCGTTCCATCATCATTCTGGACAACATGCATCGCACTTTTTCTCCACCAGATAAAACACGACATGTTTTTAAAGCTTCTTCGCCTGAAAAAATCATTTTCCCCAGAAAACTTCTAATATTTACCTCATCACGTTCTTCTTCTGTTTTCACCCATTGACGCAACCAGTCAACTAGTGAATAATCACTTTCAAAAAACGAATGATTTTCAACCGGTAAATACGCTTGATTTGTTGTAACTCCCCAATCAAAAGTACCAGAATCTGCTGTTTGATTTCCGTTCAAGATTTCGTAAAAAGCAGTTGTTGCACGCGAATCTTTTGAAAACAAGACAATCTTATCTCCTTTTGCCATATTCAAATCTACACCTTTAAATAAAATCTCTCCATCAATAGAGGCACTTAAGTTTTGTACATTTAAGATTTGATCTCCTGCCTCACGCTCTTGATCAAAAATAATGGCAGGATATCTTCGGCTAGAAGGTTTTATCTCGGAAATATTTAATTTACTGATCATTTTTTTACGAGAAGTTGCTTGTTTCGACTTAGCAACGTTGGCAGAAAAACGACGAATAAATTCCTCTAATTCTTGTTTCTTTTCCTCAGCCTTTTTGTTTTGTTGTGCACGTTGCTTTGCAGCTAACTGGCTTGACTCATACCAAAACGTGTAATTCCCAGAGTAATGATTGATTTTATTGTAATCAATATCAGAAATATGCGTACAAACAGAGTCTAAAAAGTGTCTGTCATGCGATACTACAATTACGGTATTTTCATAATTTGCCAAGAAATTTTCTAACCAAGCAATCGTCTCAAAATCCAAGTCATTTGTAGGCTCATCCATAATTAATAAATCAGGATTTCCAAATAAGGCTTGCGCCAAAAGTACTCGAACCTTCGTTTTTCCCTCTAAATCGCCCATTAGTGTGTAATGATGCTCCTCGGTAATTCCAAGATTAGACAGCATTGAAGCAGCATCAGAATCAGCATTCCAACCGTTCATTTCTTCAAATTGCACTTGCAACTCCCCTATTCTATCGGCATTTGAATCGTTGTAATCTAAATACAAAGCATCCATCTCTTTCTTGATGGCATACAATGTTTTATTTCCCATCATCACAGTTTCGAGAACAGTGCTGTCATCAAACATATTGTGATTTTGGTTTAAAACCGACATACGTTTCCCCGGTTCTAAGTGAATATGGCCTGATGTAGGGTCCATATCTCCAGCAATTATTTTAAGAAAAGTAGATTTTCCAGCACCATTGGCTCCAATTACTCCGTAGATATTACCGTGTGTAAAGGTCGTATTTACTTCGTCAAACAAGATTCGTTTGCCAAACTGAACTGATAAATTATTTACTGTTAACATGAATGTCTATTTTATAAAATTTTTGCAAAAATACGAAAAAAAACACTCATTTAATAGATTCATAAAAAGTTCCGAATTAACCACACTGCAACTATCAAATTGTTCACAATTACATTCCAAAAGCACAATAGAAATTTGATAAGAAAACATTGGCTATTGCCAAATTATTGATACATTTTAAACGCTAAATCTTTGATGTTTGTTTCTCTGAAGTTCTCCTGTTCCAAAGTCTATTTTTGATACCTAGAAAGGACTAATAAATGTTAAACGCAAAAGTTCAATATTGAAAAGCTAATGATTTTAGTATTCCAAGTCATAAACAATAGCAACAGCGCAACAACTTTTTAAAAGCAACAGACAAATTAAAGATATGAGCAGGACAATCATAAAAGCCACTTTTTAAAAGTATCAAACAAAATAAAATCAACTATAACCAACCAGATTTTTTATGAAAGCAACAAGAAAGTTTGAAAAAAAAGTAGCTTTCAAGAATAAAAACTAATGATTTAATAAATCTCAAACTATTTCTTGTTATTTATTTTTTTTTAATTCACTTAACAAATATATTTACTGTATTACAAAAACAAAAATATTCCATTATTAATCACAAACGATTTTATAACTATGAATTCAGAACAAACAAAATCTAATAATTCCGCGCTTTATACGCTTATAACCGTATTTTTCTTTTGGGGATTTATCGGCGCTTCAAATGGAGTTTTTATCCCTTTTTGCAAAGCTAAATTTGGCTTAGATCAATTTCAAAGCCAGCTTATTGATTTTGCATTTTATGGTGCCTATTATATTGGAGCTTTATTGCTTTTTATTTTTAGTAGCATTGCCAAAAAAGACATTCTTAATGGATGGGGATTTAAAAAAGGAATTATTTACGGCTTATTAATCAGCACTCTTGGAGCTGTACTAATGATACTTGCTGTAACTCAAGGAAGTTATTTGTTTATTCTTGGCGCTTTGTTTATTGTAGCATTAGGTTTTTCATTGCAGCAAACATCAGCACAACCTTTTGCCGCATCTCTTGGTGAACCCCATTCAGCATCAAGCAGATTAAATCTTGCGGGCGGAATCAATTCTCTAGGAACTACTATTGGACCTATAGTTGTATCGATTGCATTATTTGGTGTTGTTGCTGGAGTAAACATTGAAGAATTTGCTCAAAAACCAGATTCTTTAGACTCTATGAGAATATTATACGTTTTTGTAGGTGGGTTATTTCTATTAGCAGCAGCCTTATTTCATTTTTCTAAAAAATTACCTTCAGGAAAAAGCGACTCAACTTTTGAAACCGCAAATAAAGCTATGAAAACGCTGATCGCAATTACGGTAACCTTAGTCGCTATTTTTGCTTTCATATTTTCTCGTTACGAAGATGCTGACTTCATCCAACATTTCATTACTAACAAAGAAAAAGATTATCTAGGTCTATCCCTAACCGTTTCTACATTATTAGTTGTAGTTATTGGATTATTATTTGCAAATACCACTGCCCAAAAAAATCCTGAAGGATGGGGAGCCATGAAATATCCACAATTGGTTTTAGGAATGCTTGCACTATTCGCTTACGTAGGAGTCGAAGTGACAATAGGAAGTAATCTAGGTGAATTATTAGTAACTCCTGATTTCGGTTCCATAGCAGGACCAGCCTTAGCACCTTATATGTCTATGTATTGGGGAAGTTTAATGATCGGACGTTGGGCAGGAGCTATTACTGTTTTTAATCCCTCTTCACAACTTAAAAAAATCTTATTAATCGTTGTTCCTTATGTTGCATTTGGAGTTGTATTAACAGCTAATGCCATTTCTGGACAAGATGTAACACCTTTATACGCGTATGCATTTGTGATTTTATTTCAAATTGCAGGGTTCTTTCTAGGCAAAGACCAACCATCTAGAACATTAATGATTTTTGGATTAATGGGAATGACAGCCATGATTATTGGATTGTTTACCACAGGAACAATTGCAATTTTTGCTTTTATGAGTGGCGGTTTATTCTTAAGCATCATGTGGCCTTCTATTTTCTCATTGGCTATTGCTGGATTAGGAAAATATACTTCTCAAGGTTCTGCTTTCTTAGTAATGATGATTCTTGGAGGTGGAATTATACCGCCATTACAGGGAAAACTGGCTGACATCATTGGCATCCATACTTCATATTTTATTCCTGTTTTATGCTTTGCATTCATTGCATTCTACGGTTGGAAAGTAATTGGAATTCTTGAAAAACAAGGAATCGGAAAAGAAATAGAAGTTGGTGGAGGACACTAATTTCAAACCAAACTAACCAAAACCAAACCAATAAAAAATCCCATCAACCTGAGTTGATGGGATTTTTTTATTCCAATCGCTGTGACTAAAAACTACACAACGAAAAATATTTTATTTATTTCCTTTTTCAAAATCAGCCACAAATTGTGCCAATCCAATATCAGTCAGTGGGTGTTTCAACAATCCATAAATTGCAGATAAAGGACCTGTCATAACATCAGCACCAATTTTTGCACAGTTTACAATATGCATCGTATGACGCACCGAAGCTGCAAGAATTTGTGTTTCATAGCCGTAGTTGTCAAAAATCAATCTAATTTCTTCGATCAAAGCCAAACCGTCTGTAGATACATCATCCAATCGACCAATGAATGGAGAAACATAAGTAGCACCCGCTTTTGCAGCCAATAAAGCCTGTCCTGCAGAGAATACTAAAGTTACATTCGTCTTGATCCCTTTATCAGAGAAATATTTAGCAGCCATTACACCCTCTTTCGTCATGGGCAATTTTACCACAATCTGATCGTGTAAATCTGCTAACTCTTCGCCTTCCTTAACCATTCCATCGTAATCCAAAGCATTTACTTCAGCACTTACATCACCATCAACAAGATTACAAATATCCACATAATGCTTTAAAATATTGTTTTTTCCTGTAATACCTTCTTTAGCCATCAAGGAAGGATTAGTTGTTACACCATCCAAAACCCCTAGTGCCTGCGCTTCTTTAATTTGAGCTAAATTAGCCGTGTCAATAAAAAATTTCATAATTGTTTTATATTTAATTGTGTGTTTCTAATTCTTTGGGCGTGACCCAAGGGTCGGGCTTTTCGCTATAATCTTTTATTTTTTAAAGAAAAAAATAAAAGGGATTTTCACTGCAATCCCTCACGCACTTATATGCGGCGCAAAATTACAACTTATAATTATGTTGAAGCATCCTTTTTATTCAATTGTTTAAGTTCTTCTTTGATTTCTGTTAATAGAGAAATCATTTCATCTTGTTTTTTATTGTATGGGTTTTTTTTAAAGTTTTTTCTAAAAAAAATCATTATAAAAATCCAAACTCCAACAATAATTATCATTGGCAAAAGTGATATCAATATTTCTTCCATATTTATAGTTTATAGTGGTTCATCAATATTTTTTCATATACTTTATCAGGAAGAATTCTCTTTAATACAATAGAGAATTTCTGCATAAAAACCCCAACTTTATAATGAATTTTTGGTTCAGGAGTTTGTATTATTCTATAAACTGCTTCAGCCATTTCAGTTGGATTACTGCCGCTATCTACATGTGCATCCATTGTTTTTAAAGTATTCCCGTATGCACTCTCATAAGCTGATCCTTGTATGACTGGCGCATGAAAACGTCCTGCTGCAATATTTGTAGCAAAATCTCCTGGAGCAATATTCGTTATTTTAACACCAAAGGACCTTACTTCCATCCGCAATGATTCGGTTATCAATTCAAGTGCCCCTTTTGAAGCCGAATAAACACTGCGGTAAGGCAATCCCATATAGCCAGCTATTGATGTTATATTGATGATCAAACCAGATTGTTGTAAACGCATTTGAGGTAATACCGCTTTCATGACTTCAATTGGACCAAAGAAATTAGTTTCAAAATTATTTTTAATTTCATCCATCGGAATTTCTTCTAGTGGACCAGTAATCCCTACACCAGCGTTATTAATCACAACATCCAATCTTCCTGAGGTTTCAATAACTTTGGCAACAGCCGCACGAATAGAATTAACATCCCTTACATCTAAAGCTACTAAAGGAAAAACAGAATCTAGAATACGTTCTGGATTTCTACTAGTTCCATAAACAGTGAAACCTTTCTGCTGCAAAAACTCTCCAATAGACTTCCCTATTCCTGAAGAACCTCCGGTTATTAAAACTACCTTACTCATCAACTTTATTTTTAAATTAGGATTGGTCAAAAATAAAAAAATCTTCCCTAAGGAAGACTACATTTACTAAAAAGAAATAAAAAATGGCAAGCGACCTACATCGCACCGCTCAACCACGTACCCTTGCTATGTTCCCATCCTGGGGGAGTCTGCAGGAGCTGGTCGTGTAGGACTTGCCGGTGCAAATATACAATCTTTTTATATTTTTGCAAGTGCTTTACTCATTAAAAATAACGTTGTATATTAGTGCAACAAAAAAAACGATTATGAAAAAATATAACTTCCTATCTGTCATTTTATTAGGAATAGCTCTTAACAGTTGCAACGAAACAAAAAATATTCAAAATAGTGTATTCAGCATAGATAATTCTAAATTTAAACTGCAATACACCCCAAATGATGCTCTTGATATAAATATTATAAACAGCAATTCTAAAACAATTGACAGTATTGCATTTTATGTTAATGATAAAAAGATAGCGTCCTCCAAAGGAAATACGTCTTTTAAATTAGATTTTAAAGACCAAAAATTAGGATTCCAAAACGTAAAGACCATAGTGTTTTTCGAAGGGCAAAACTCAGAAGCTACCACAAGCGTTGAATTGGTTTCTAATATTCAACCAAAACTATTAAAATATACCATTGTAAATACCTACCCGCACGACACTGCTGCCTACACTCAAGGTTTAGAATTTTATAGAGATACGCTGTACGAAGGAACTGGAAATGGTTCAGGACCATCAGGAAAAAGAGGAATCTCCAGCTTAAGAAAAACAAATTACAAAACGGGAAAAGTGTATAAAAAGGTGGAACTAGCTGATCAATATTTTGGCGAAGGAATTACAATTCTTAATAATAAAGTATATCAATTAACATGGCAAAACAATGAAGGATACGTGTACAATGCCGATACTTTCAAAAAAGAAAAAACAATGCCATACTATAAAAATATGGAAGGCTGGGGATTAGTTAATGACGGTACCCACTTATACATGACTGATAGCTCAGAAACCATTCACATACTAAATCCAGAAACTTTTAAACGTATTGACCAAATTCATGTGTACTCTTTAAACTCTAAAGTAGCAGCCGTTAATGAACTGGAGTGGATTAATGGAAAAATTTACGGAAATGTATACCAAAAAGATGCCATTGCAGTGATAAACCCTAAAAATGGAGCGGTTGAAGCTATTATAAATCTTGCGGACTTAAAGAAAAAAATAACTCAATTACCCGACACAGATGTACTAAATGGAATTGCCTATAACCCTAAAACAAAAACCATTTTTGTGACAGGGAAAAATTGGGACAAAATGTTCGAAATTAAAATCACTGAATAACTTCATTATAAATGACAACATTAATCGTTAATATTAAAGAGTTGCTTCAGGTTCGGGATTCTTCCGTTTTGAAAGTTTCTGGGGCTGATATGGCTGTTTTACCCACAATAAAAAATGCCTATCTTGTTATAGAAAACGGCCTGATTTCTGATTTCGGCGCTATGGAAGAGTTGCCTCAAATGACACCTAATAAAACCATTGATGCAGTAGGAAAAATAGTTTTACCGTCTTGGTGTGACAGCCATACGCATATTGTGTATGCAGGAAACCGTGAACAAGAATTTGTTGACCGAATTAATGGCATGACATACGAAGAAATTGCAAATCGTGGTGGTGGAATCTTAAATTCGGCTAAAAAACTAAATGAAACCTCAGAAGAAGAACTCTATCAACAATCAAAGGGACGACTAGAAGAAGTCATGCAATTAGGAACCGGAGCTGTTGAAATTAAATCAGGATATGGCTTAACCGTTGAAGGAGAATTAAAAATGCTTAGAGTAATTCAGCAATTAAAACAAAATTATCCTGTTACAATCAAAGCTACATTTCTAGGTGCACATGCATTTCCATTGGAATACAAAGAAAATCAAAAAGGCTATATTGACCTAATAATCAATGAAATGATTCCTACCATTGCAAAAAATAAACTGGCTGACTTCTTTGATGTATTCTGTGAAACTGGTTATTTTACTGTTGAAGAGACCCAACAAATTATGGAAGCCGGTATTCAATTTGGCTTAAAGCCAAAGATACATGTCAATCAATTCAATTCTATAGGCGGAATTCAAGCAGGAATAAAACTCAATGCTCTTTCTGTTGATCATCTTGAAGTCATGACTCAAGAGGACATTGAAGCTTTAAAAAATACTGACGTTATGCCCGTTGCATTACCCTCATGTTCATATTTTTTGAGTATTCCGTATACACCTGCTCGCGAAATGATTAATGCGGGACTTCCGCTTGCTCTTGCCACAGATTTTAATCCTGGATCAACACCATCGGGAAATATGAACTTTGTAGTAGCTACAGCCTGTATAAAAATGAAAATGACACCCGAAGAAGCTATCAATGCAGCTACAATAAACGGTGCATATGCCATGGATCTAGCCACCACGCACGGAAGTATCACAAGAGGCAAAGTCGCAAATTTAATTATTACAAAACCTGTTTCGTCCTATTATCAATTGCCATACGCTTTTGGGAGTAATCTTATAGAAACTGTTATGATTGCAGGAGAAATCATTTCATAAAAAAAGAGGAACACTTGAGTTCCTCTTTCCTATTATCTGTTTGATATTTTTATTTTAATATAAAACTAGTTTTAGAAACCAGTTGATCTTTATCAAAAATATTTACATAATAAGTTCCTTTTGGAAAATCTTTTCCTCTCACACTTTCAGTAACATCTACAGTTTTGTTTTCATAATTGATATTTGAAATAAAACTATAAGTCAAACTATTGTCACCAAAGCTTTCTGTTTTCTTATCTCCAATAACGTTGTTTTTACTATCAATTACTTGAACATAATACACTTTAGAACCGGATTGAGCCACTTGATTCTCAGCAATTGTATAGCTTATTCTAAGAACATCAGCTCTACTTGCTTTATCTGTTGAGATTTCTTTACCAGAGCTTTTTAATTTGAATGCAGAACCTCTTGTGTTTAACACCGTTAATTTAGCTGCTTTTTCAACCACTTTTGTCAATTCTTCGTTCTGACCAGCAAGTGCCTCGTTGTATTTTTTTGACTCACCAAGAACAACCGCTGTACTATCACGTTGAGAAGTAAGAGTTGTATTTGCCTTTTTCAAAGACTCATTATCTTCCATTAACACTTTCATTTTTCCTTGTAAAGCATTTAATTGCATTTTGTATTTAGATAACGAAGCAACATCACCTTTAGATTTACTTAAATCTGCCATTAAAGTTACCACTTTGTCTCTTTCTAAAATAAGTTCGTCAGACATAGATGTATTTTCTGCAATGGCAGCATCATATGTCATTTTTAATTCTTGTAAATCTTTCATTACCGATTCTTTTTCGGTTAATGTTTTACCTAACTCTGTTTTTACCACTTCAGCTTCTGAAGTGATTTTAAAAATATAGACTAAACTACCTACTAATAAAATAGCTAATATCGCTACAACCGCTTTAAGGCTTGAACTGCTTTTGGGATTTTCCATTTCGAATTTAATTTTTTGTTTACAAATTTAACATTATCTGTCCATGTACTAACGTATGTTAATGCAATTATATTATTTTTGAGAAAAAAAATTTTTCTGATGGAAAAAATAATACCGTTCACAATAAAGGATCTTGCTAAAATTACGAACCACAGAAGTGGAGAGATAAAATTTGGTGAAAAAATGATCACTATCCCAAAAGATACTGATTCACTGAATTTTATAAAAAATTGCGAGGCCCGATATGTACTTTTTGGAATTCCTGAAGATATAGGTGTGCGAGCCAATTATGGCAGACCAGGAGCTGCTTCTGCATGGGATAGCGCCATAGCTAGTATTGCTAATATTCAACACAATAGGTTTTGTAAAGGAAGTCAGATTGTAATTCTGGGCCAACTAGACGTAGTACAGTTGATGAAAGAGGTAGCAAGCCTTGATTTTAATGACATTGATGATCGGTCTAAACTAAGTCAGTTAGTCACAAAAATAGATAAAGATGTTTCCCATATAATTTTTAGTATTGTAAAACTAGGAAAAATCCCTATTGTAATAGGTGGCGGGCATAATAACTCCTATGGTAATATAAAAGGAACTGCTCTAGCAAAAGGCAAACCTATTAATGCGATCAACTTTGACGCTCATTCTGATTTTAGAATCCTAGAGGGAAGACATAGCGGTAACGGATTTTCTTATGCCTTTGAAGAAGGTTTTTTGAAAAAATATTTCGTCTTTGGATTGCATGAAAATTACACCTCAAAAAATGTATTGGATACTATTAAAAAACTAGACGATAGAGTTCGGTATAATACCTATGATAGCATCAGTATCAGGAGAGAAAAAGATTTTACACAAGAAATGATGCATGCCCTAGAGTTTATCAATGACGAACCATTTGGGATCGAAATTGACTTAGATGCCATACCTAACATAGCTTGTAGTGCTATGACAATGAGCGGTTTTTCTGTAGAACAATTGCGACAGTTTATATATTATTATGGAAAACGCCGTAATGCGGCATACATTCACATTTGCGAGGGTGCACCTGATTTGGGTGAAGATAAAAACAATCATCTGATAGGTAAATTAATAGGATATCTTGTAACTGATTTTATAAAAGCAAATGGTTCCTTGCTACCTATCATTTAATAAAGTAACCTTTAATTTTTAGAAAAAAGGAACCAAAAATATAAATACTATCTTTGCCACGCTGTTTACTTTCTAATTACAGCCCAATTAATACCCAAAATTATGTTATTCGAAGAGTTATCATTATCAAAAAGCATACAAAAAGCCGTTTTTGAAGAAGGTTATTTAAACCCAACTCCCATTCAAGAACAATCTATTCCAATAGTCTTATCTGGACGTGACTTAATAGGTTGTGCACAAACTGGAACTGGAAAAACTGCTGCATTTGCAATACCTATTATTCACCAACTGCATCGAATTGTAGGGTCTTCAAAAAAAGCCAAACAAATTCGTGCTCTTGTAGTGACTCCTACGCGCGAGCTTGCCGTGCAAATAGGCCAAAGCTTTGAAACGTATGCCAAATATACTAATCTAACTCAGCTAACCATTTTTGGGGGTGTTTCTCAAAATCCACAAGTAGATACTTTAAAAAACGGTATCGATATTTTGATTGCTACACCTGGAAGATTACTGGATTTACACAAACAAGGGTTTATTGACTTAGATCATCTTCACACATTAGTTCTTGACGAAGCAGATCAAATGCTTGATATGGGTTTTGTGAATGATGTTAAAAAAATAGTAAAGCTTACGCCAAAAAACAGACAAACTTTGTTTTTTTCGGCTACGATGCCAATTGCCATTCGAGAACTTGCTGAAATGTTTTTAACAGATCCTGAAACCGTAACTGTTTCACCTGTTTCCTCAACCGCCGAAAATGTGGAGCAAAGAGTATACTTTGTAGAAAAAGGGGAAAAAAGAAATTTATTGTACCACTTAATCAAGAACGAAAACTTGACAGATGTATTGGTTTTCTCCAGAACAAAACATGGTGCTGATAATGTAGTCAAAGCGTTGCGCAAAAACAATATTCCTGCCGAAGCTATACATGGAGACAAGTCCCAAAATGCGAGACAACGTGTTCTTGATGCTTTTAAAAACAAAGAAATTGGTGTTCTTGTTGCTACTGATATTGCTGCCAGAGGAATTGATATTGATCAACTTCCAGTAGTAATCAATTTTGATTTACCAAACATTCCAGAAACCTACGTACACCGCATAGGACGAACAGGACGCGCTGGTAATGGCGGAATTGCCATTTCTTTTTGCGGTAAAGACGAACATACGTATTGGAAAGAAATTCAAAAACTGATAAAAGTAGATGTTAAAACTGTTAATGATCACTCCTTTCATTGGCACTCAGGAAGCCCTGAGTCGGCACCCGCATCACAACAAAAAAATTCCAATAGAAGCGGTGGAGCTCACAAATCAAGAAAATCAGCTACATCAAAACAAAATAAGAAACGCTGGTATTAGGTACTTGAAACAACTTAAAACAAAAAAAGCAGTAAAAATTTTTACTGCTTTTTTTATATCAATAAGTGAACTTACTTTATAAAGAAACCACTTCATCAGCATCATCACTTCCCTCCCATTTCCCTACTACAGAAGTAGCTAAAGCATTTCCTAATACGTTTGTAGCACTCCTGAACATATCACAAAAATGGTCTATTGGTAAAATTAAAGCAATACCTTCAATAGGAATATCAAACATACCGCATGTTGCAGCAACTACTACTAAACTAGCTCTCGGCACACCCGCAATACCTTTACTGGTAAGCATTAACACTAATAACATCGTCATCTGAGTTCCTAACGATAAATCTATACCATACGCTTGCGCAATAAATATACTGGCAAATGTCATATACATCATACTTCCGTCAAGATTAAAAGAATATCCTAATGGCAACATAAAAGATACGATTCTGTCTTTTACTCCAAAACGTTCTAACTCCTCTGTAAGTTTTGGAAAAACAGCTTCACTACTAGTTGTTCCAAAGGCAATTATTAATGGACTCACGATGCGTTTTAACAATACAGTCATTCTTCCTTTAAGAAAAATATAACCTACAACTCCTAAAACGATCCATAAAGACGAAATACCAATCAAAAAAGAACCAAAGAACTTGAAATACGTAATGGCTAATTCTTGAAAATCTCTTACTGCAAACACTCCTGCAATGGCTCCAAATACACCAATAGGCGCAAACTTCATAACGAAATTCACCATTTTTAAAACAATATGTGATATTTTGTCAAATGCTGTAATCACTGGCTTAACGTGATCCCCTAATGAAGCTGCTGCTAGTCCAAAAAAGATTGAGAAAATTACAATCTGTAAAATTTCATTCGTAGCCATCGCTTCAAAAATACTTTTAGGAACGATATGTTCTATAAAATTATCGAATGATATGTTTTGTGTTTTTGCAGTCACTTCTGACACTGCCGCTAAATCTACATTAGATAAATTAAGTCCTATTCCTGGTTTCAAAACGTTCACAAAAAACATTCCAAGCAACAATGAAACAAAAGAAGCTGTAAAAAACCAAGCCATGGCTTTACCTCCAATTCTCCCAACAGCTTTAATATCTCCTAATTTTGCAATACCCACAACAAGGGTTGTAAATACTAAAGGCGAAATAATCATTTGAACCAAACGAATGAAAACTGTAGCCAAAATTTTTATTTTACTACTAAAATTTTGTGCATCTTCTGGAGTTATACTATTATGTATTATAATCCCTAGTACGGCTCCAAGAACCATTGCAATCAATATTTGTCCAGTTAATCCTGAAAAAAAAGAAGTCTTTTTTGTAGTATGATCCATTAAATTATTTTTAATTACTTGATATTTAGTTATGTTATTTTTAGCATAATCGTTCATCTTTAATGAAATACTATGTGTGTTTTTTTAATTTATTGAGTTTGTTTAGTACGTTTTATTTATCAAATAGAAATCTGCCAACACAATTGCTGCCATTGCTTCTACGATAGGTACTGCTCGTGGTACCACACAAGGATCATGACGTCCTTTTCCTGTCATAGCAGTTATATTTCCTTGATTATCTAATGATTCTTGCTCTTTCATGATTGTAGCAACAGGTTTAAAAGCAACTCTAAAATAAATATCCATTCCATTACTTATACCACCTTGAATTCCTCCTGAAAGATTGGTTTTTGTGCTTCCATCAGTGTTGTACAAGTCATTGTGCTCGCTACCTTTCATTTTTGCTCCTTCAAAACCACTTCCAAATTCAAAACCCTTCACTGCATTAATTGATAACATAGCTTTACCTAACTCGGCATGCAATTTATCAAAAACAGGTTCACCTAAACCTACAGGAACATTTTGAATAACACAAGATACCACACCTCCTACTGTATCTCCTTCTTTGCGGATACCGCGAATATAATCTTCCATGATGGCCGCAGCTTGCTCATCTGGGCATCGTACCGGATTGCTTTCAATTTTGGAAAAATCTAATTCTTGGTATGGTTTATCAAGAGCTATTGGTCCTACTTGAGAAACATAAGCATTAATTTTTATTTCAGATAAGACTTGTTTAGCAATAGCACCAGCAACTACTCTTGAGGCTGTTTCTCGAGCAGAACTTCTTCCGCCACCACGATAATCGCGTACACCATATTTTTTTTCATAAACATAATCAGCATGACTTGGTCTGTAATTATCTTTAATATGTGAGTAATCATCTGATTTTTGATTGGTATTTGGAATAACAAAACCTATGGGAGTACCAGTAGTTTTACCTTCAAAAATTCCGGATAAGAACTGAACTGCATCTGGCTCTTTACGTTGGGTAACTATAGCTGACTGTCCCGGTTTTCTTCGAGACATTTCAAATTGTATAGCATCTAAATCTAAAGCTATCCCAGAAGGGCAACCATCAATTATACCACCTAAAGCGTCACCATGAGATTCTCCAAATGTTGTAATTTTAAATAATGTTCCAAAACTATTTCCTGCCATTGCAATTTGATTTTGAACAAAAGTACCATTTTACTTCAAAGTTCAAAAGTTTAGTGTTTAAAGTTTTAAGCAAGATCTTAGATTTATTGTTATTAAATTAATATTGTATCGGTATTCTTAACTTTTAATTCAATGTTACTTGATTTTTTTTTAATTATTTTGTTAAACTTCAAAAATAAAAAAACCTTGAAAAAAAGAAAAGTAGAAGTGGTTGTCATATCCGATGTACACCTGGGCACTTTTGGTAGTCATGCCAAGGAACTCCTCAATTATTTATCTTCTATTAAACCTAAAATACTAATTCTAAATGGAGATATTGTTGATATCTGGCAGTTTAGAAAATCCTATTTCCCTAAATCACATTTAAAAGTTATTCAAAAAATTATAAGTTTTGCTTCAAAAGGAACAAAGGTGTACTATATTACTGGAAATCATGATGAAATGTTACGCAAGTTCAGTGACATCTCATTGGGAAATTTTGCATTGGTAGACAAACTCATTTTAACATTAGATTCGAAAAAATTATGGATTTTTCATGGCGATGTGTTTGATGCCTCAGTGCAACACTCGAAATGGATTGCAAAATTGGGAGGTCTAGGGTATGATTATCTTATTTTGATCAACCGTTTTGCAAATTGGTGTTTAAACAAACTGGGGAAAGAACCGTATTCATTTAGCAAAAAAATAAAAGCTAGTGTAAAAAAAGCAGTAAAACACATCTCTGATTTTGAGAAAACTGCAACTGAATTAGCTATAGAAAAAAAATACGATTACGTTATTTGCGGACATATCCACGAACCAAAAATCATCAAAAAAGAAACCAAAAGTGGCTCTACACTCTATCTAAATTCTGGAGATTGGATAGAAAACCTTACGGCACTAGAATATAACAATAAAAGGTGGAAACTGTTTCATTATAGCGAAATGAATTTTGAAGAGGATGAAAATCTTTTTGAAATGGAAGATTTAATTGAGAGTCAATCCATTTCTAAACAAATATTCAACAAGCAACACTTAATTAAATAAGATCCGCACAAATTATAATGCGTCAAGTGGAAATTATGTAACTTTTAAATAAAATTTTACAACACACTTTGAATTAAAATAAATAGATTTGCTTACTAAATAAAACAAATAAAAATGAAAAAGATTATTTTATCAGCTGTTATGTTAGTAGCATTATCATTTACAGCACAAGCACAAGATATTTCAAAAAATGCATTAGGTCTTCGTTTAGGAGATAGTGACGGTTTTGGTGGAGAAATTTCATATCAAAGAGGTCTTGGTGACAACAACCGTTTAGAATTAGATTTAGGTTTTAGAAATAGTAATAACGTTGATGCATTTAAACTTACAGGTTTATACCAATGGGTTTGGAACATTGATGGTGGTTTCAACTGGTATGCTGGTGTAGGTGGTGGATTAGGTAGCTGGAGTTATGATAATAATTTCAATAACAACTTTAACGTAGATGATAGCGGTACATTTGCTTTTGTTGCCGGAAATTTAGGTCTTGAATATAACTTTAAAGAAGCTCCTATTCAATTAGGTCTTGATATCAGACCAGAACTTTACTTTAATTCTGATAATTTTAGAGACGATAGTTTTGCTCCAGATTTAGCATTAAGTATTAGATACAGATTCTAATTAACAGATTCATAAAAAAGAGGCTATTTATTCGTAAATAGCCTCTTTTTTTATTGAAAAATAATTTCTTTTTTTGAGTTAATCTTTACTACACAAAATGGGTTTGTCATGGCTTGTGTAACCATTCCGCCTGGCTCCGGCCCTGTTTCTTTTACCTTAATAATAATTTGAGTTGGTGTTTCTACTACGCCCTCAACATTTATACTATAACCACCACTTGATTTTTGACCCATATTCAAAATTACGAAATTCGAGTTTTGTAAATCTGTAGGTTTAATGCTGTTTTTAAGATTCTCATCCTTTTGAAGCATCCTTATCTCATTTGGTTCTGACAAAATTTCATAAAATCGAATAGCAGCACCTCCATAAGTCTGTTCTGTTAGTACTTCATATAACTTTTTTGAATCAGTTGCTACTGGCTTACCTGTTGCACAAGAAAACAAAGTTATCATCATAAGCCCCATTACTATTTTTTTCATGATTTTAAAAATTTAGATTCTCCATACCACTTTGATTATTTGTACTTGTTAATAGCTTTTAGATACAAAGCTTCGTACAAGGGTAAAATGTTTTTGATATCAAATTGTTTAGCAACTTCAAAGGCGTTTTCTTTAAACGCTGCTAATGTTTTTTCATCTTTCAAAATTTTCAAAGCATTAACAGCCATTTCATCGGTATTTCCCACATCACTTAAATATCCAGAAACACCGTCAAAATTCACCTCGGATAATCCACCAGAATTACTAGAAATAACTGGAACATTACAAGCCATTGCTTCAAGTGCCGCAAGTCCAAAACTTTCCGTTTGCGAGGGCAATAAAAACAAATCTGTGAGACATAAAATTTTGTCAATTTCATTACTATTACCAAAAAATATTACCTTATCTTGAATGCCTAGTTCTTGGCACAAAAGCTCCGCTTTTTCTTTTTCGGGACCATCACCCACCATCATAAGCTTCGCAGGAATCTCTTTTTGAATGTTATAAAAAACTTTAATTACATCAGGAATTCGTTTTACTTTTCTAAAATTACTAATATGGGTAATGATTTTCTCATTGTCTTTCGCCATGACTGACCGTTGGCAAGGAAAATTAGTATCGGTTTTGTTTTTATCCAACTCTATAAAATTAGGAATGACCTCAATTTCATTTTTTATGTTGAATAATTTTAAGGTATCGTCTTTTAAACTCTGAGAAACCGAAGTTACAAAATCAGATTTATTGATACTAAAAGTTACAGCAGGTTTATAAAAAGGATGGTTACCTACAAGAGTTATATCAGTACCATGCAGTGTAGTTACCATAGGAATATTTATTCCCTCGTCCTTTAGCATTTGTTTTGCCATATAACCTGCATAAGCATGCGGAATAGCATAATGCACATGCAACAATTCTATTTGATGCAATTTTACCATATCTACCAGTTTACTGGATAGCGCTAATTCATAAGGCTGATAATGAAACAAGGCATATTCAGGTACATTAACCTCATGGTAATGTACATTTGGACTTAGCAATGCAAGACGCACCGGTTGTCTATAGGTAATAAAATGAATTTCGTGACCACGTCTCGCTAGTTCAAGACCAAGTTCTGTGGCTACTACGCCACTACCTCCAAAGGTAGGATAACAAACAATTGCAATTTTCATGAAAACTATTTAATACAACGAAAGTAAGTAAATTTGAATTGAGTTTCCTGAAATTAATGTTAATTACCATTCATTAAAGTAACTTATTCAAAAAAAGAAGTGGAAGTTTAAAAAAATGAAAAAGAAATGTCTACGGAAAAAAAATAAATAATTACTATTAAATAAAAGGGCTTTTTATTTAACACCTTCTATTTTTCTAAACTTTTTCTTACTCAACCATTTATTAATCTTAAAGGTAGCAAAAGCAGATCCAGCACCTATAAGCGCACCTGCTGCCACATCACTGGGATAATGAACACCTAAATGCATTCTAGAATAACCCACACTACTTGCCCATAAAAAAGAAGGTACAATGACATACCATTTAGGATACGCCATACTTAATGAGGTTGCAGTAGAAAAAGCAATAGAAGTATGACCTGAAGGAAAAGATGTACCCGTAGATGTTACAACTGGAACAATATCTGAATAAGTGTCAAACGGTCGTGCTCTATTAACAGCTACTTTTAATGCTTTTGTTATAAAAGCATTTACAAGAAATGCTTCTCCAATAAAAATTGCTTTATGTTTAAGTGTACTATCTTTCTTTATTAACCCAATAGAATACATCAGTACTGGAGTTGCAATACTTACTGGTACGGCACTATTTGTAATATAGTTAAATTGAGAATCAAAATTTTGATTTCGTTCAACGTGTATAGCTCTTAAAACTTTTATATCTAGATTTTGAGAAAAAACAGTAGAACTTGCCGTTAAAAACAAGAAAAAAAATAAAAATTGCGTTTTTAACTGCTGCATTTTAAAAAAATTAATGACAATTTTAGTTTTGATGTCTTGGTATCACTCTTAAAAAAAACGACTGTGCCAACTATCCATAGCAGTAACTTCCCAAGATTCATTAAATTCTTCAATAGTGTTTACCAGGTTATTAAAAACTACTGTGTTTTCAGTAACCGCTTTGTCTTTCACCATTTTTTTGAAATCAATTAGCGTTTTATGAGCAATGTGTTCTCCTAACTTAAAAGTCACATTCATTTTATCTAATAAATCAACCGTATATTTTTGTTCTAATGATTGAATGAACTCTACAGAAGCGTCTATGGAGCAACCTGTAGCTGCTTGTACTTCTTGATTTACAGCAATAATTATAAACCTATTGTACTTTAATAGATAAGAAGATTCTAAACTAGTTCCATGTGCTGCCCATTGCTCTAAGAAAGATTGTAATGAAGTTTCTATTTCAGCAAATTCAGCATCAGAGAATTTTCTATTGGATTGATAAATCCAAATTCTAGAATCTTCGGGTAAGTTTTCAAAAGGGACGTACATATAGTTGTATTTGTAATTTCAGGGCAATTAGAATTTATTGACGCTGTATATCTGTTAAAATTTTAAAATATTTAAATTCATTTGTAGCTACATCAAAAAGTTCAATCTCAGTGTAACCAACTTTTACAGAATCTTTAACTTTAAGTTCATTATTAGTCAATACAGATGCTGTTTCAAAGTAATCCAATAATAAAAAACTATAAGCTCTTCCGTTTTTATCTTTTAGTTGCAAAGAAACAAATTGATCTTTTTTAATAGCGGTAACTTGACCTTCTATAAAAACATCTTGAGGCTCATCAACAACAAGTTCTTCATCATCTTCATCCGAAACATCTTTTTGAGTGGATTTCCCCAACTCTAAAATAATTTCCGGGCAGTTGACTAGCATTTTAAGCGCTACCTTCTCACCCATTTTTCGCATTCCATCTTTGTCATCAAACTGAACTTTTTCCTCTTCCTTGAATTCATTTATGTGGCTCGTATAACTTTGAATCATACACAACCCTACTTGAGTTTGTAATTCTTTCTTATCTATTTTTTGATAATCTAATTTTTTTGTTCCGAGACAAGCACAGGTTTCTTTACCAATAATGTCATACATGTCTTGAGAAAAGGAATTTGTACTGAAAATTAAAATAAATGCAATAATTACTTTTCTCATGTTAAAGGTCTTGTGCGTTGGCAATA
>NZ_JBWJVJ010000029.1:0-14045 GCF_056428925.1 Flavobacterium sp. GNP011
GACTCAGCGAGTCTCTGCCGAGTACCACGGACAAGCACGAATCGATATTATTTTGCATCGAGCTATTGATACTTTTACAGATACACATCCTATCTTTAGACAAAGTACTAAAAAACTTCATGAAAAATACCATCATTATGCCGGTGTGATTGTGGATGTTTTTTACGATCACTTTTTAGCCAAAAACTGGTCGAATTATTCTAATGAAAAACTAGAAGATTTTGTTGCCCATTTTTACGACTCACTGCACCATAATTACAGTGTACTCTCAGAGAAAACAAAAGGTATGATGCCTTACATGATAGATCAAAATTGGCTTGTAAGTTACCAAACAGTTGAAGGCATACATGGAATTTTAACCCAAATGGACAAACGCACTAAAAACCAATCCCAAATGAGATTTGCAAGCAATGAATTAAAAGAATTCTACAGCGAATTTGAAAATGACTTTACTCTTTTTTTTACTGAATTAATCTCATTTGTAAACCACAAAAAATCAACATTATGAAAAAATTATTTCCGTTACTTTTCCTAATTGCACTTGGATGTAAATCCCAAGAAAAAGCAGTAAATCCCACCGGACTTGTGACTTCCAAAGCAATGGTGGTTTCTGCGCGTGAAGAAGCATCTCAAATAGGAGTCGACATAATGAAAAAAGGAGGTAACGCATTTGACGCTATGGTAGCTACCGAATTAGCCTTGGCTGTAGCCCATCCGCAAGCGGGAAATATAGGTGGCGGAGGTTTTATGGTTTACAGAAAAGCAAACGGCGAAACTGGCTCTATTGATTATAGAGAAAAAGCACCTTTGGCGGCCAAAAACGATATGTTTTTAGACCAAAATGGAAATGTTATAAAAGGTAAAAGTACCGCAACAGCATATGCCTCTGGAGTACCAGGAACTATTGCAGGCATTTTTGAAGTACACAAAAAATACGGATCACTTTCTATTAGTGAAATACTAAAACCTGTAATTGCACTAGCGGAAAGAGGTGTTATAGTAACACCCAATCAAGCCAAAAGTCTAGCAGCTTTTAGAGCAGTTTTTATTAAAGAAAACGGACCAAACAGCTTATTCTCTCAAGTTTATAAAGCAAACGATACCATCAAATACAAAGCATTAGCGAATACGCTTAAAAGAATTTCACAATATGGAAAAGAGGAATTTTACACTGGAGAAACGGCAGAGAAACTGATTGCTTTTCTAGCAAAAAAGAACGGTGCTATGACTCTTGAGGATTTAAAGAAGTACGAAGCAAAATGGCGCAAACCTATTACTTTTTCATACAAAGACTTAACGCTAACTTCCATGTCACCTCCTAGTAGTGGCGGTATTTGTTTGAACCAAATCATGTCTATGATTGAGCCTTATCCGCTTGCGCAAATGGGACACAACAGCCCAAAAGCTATTCAATTGATTACCGAAGCCGAACGAAGAGCCTATGCAGATAGAAACTTTTTTCTTGGAGATCCTGATTTTGTAAAAATACCTACTTCTGAATTGCTTGATGCTACGTACTTAAAAAACAGAATGAATACTTTTAGCTTTGACAAAGCCACCAAATCTTCAGATGTTGCACACGGTGAAATAACAGGATATGAAAGTGATCAAACCACACACTACTCTATTGTAGATCCTTTTGGGAATGCTGTAGCCGTAACGACAACCTTAAATGATAATTATGGCTCTAAGATCTATTGTGATGAACTGGGTTTTTTCTTGAACAATCAAATGGATGATTTTAGCGCAAAACCTGGTGTCCCAAATCTATACGGTCTCACAGGAAGTAAAGCTAACAGTATTGCCCCTGAAAAAAGAATGCTAAGTTCTATGACTCCCACCATCATCGAAAAAGATAAAAAACTTTACATGGTAGTAGGAACTCCGGGAGGATCAACTATTATCACATCGGTTTTACAAACTATTTTAAATGTGTATGAGTTTAAATTAAGCATGAAAGCGGCAGTAGACGCACCCCGTTTTCACCATCAATGGTTGCCTGATGAAATTATTTTCGAACCTAATTCTTTCAACAAAGATTTGCTATTGCAACTCAAACAAAAAGGCTACTCTATCAATGAAAGAGACAAAGAAATTATAGGTGCGGTAGATGCCATTTTAGTTTTACCGAATGGCAAACTTGAAGGCGGTGCTGATAGAAGAGGTGACAACAAAGCAGTTGGGTTTTAAGTTGTAACTAAAAAACCAAAACAATCTTTTTAAATTCTGTCTCCATGAACTTTATCTCAACACTCGAAAACGCGTTTGAACAAAATAGAAATGCAGAAAACGCGTTTGCAATGTCGCAATACATGCGCAATAAGTTTGCCTTTTTTGGTATTCGCACCACCGAAAGAAGAAAACTATTTAAAGAAATTTGGAAACAAAATCAACAAGAAGTACACCATCATTCTGTACAAATTGCTCAAACTCTTTTTGACAAACCAGAACGAGAATTCCATTATTGCGCTATTGAAATTATAATAAAAGAAAAGAACAAGGCTTATCTTGTTACTGACATCGATTGGATTGAAAAACTAATATTACAGCATTCTTGGTGGGACAGCGTTGATACCATAGCAAAATACATTTTTGGAGCTTATTTACAGCAATTTCCCACCGAAACTGAGAATGTTATCACAAGATTTTCAAGTCAAGAGAGTATATGGTTGCATCGTAGTTTGATCCTTTTTCAATTGGGATACAAACAAAAAACAAATTCAAACATTCTCTTTTCTATTTGTTTAAAATACGCCTATTCTTCTGAATTTTTTATTCAAAAAGCCATCGGTTGGGCGCTTCGTGAATATGCTAAATCAAATCCTGAAGCGGTCCTTACCTTTGTAAATTCGAATAAATTGAAACCTTTAAGCACAAAAGAAGCCCTTAAAAATAGTGGTTCGCTTAAAATAATGTAGCTTTGTGAATCATTTAAAAAATCATGTTTAAAAAATATATTTCAAGGTTAGAAGCTATTATTTCAATAGCACAATCATTATTGACTCCTAAACAATTTATATTTTTATCAGCTGTATTAGTAGGTATTTCAGCTGCTTTTGCAGTGATTGTATTAAAAACTTTTGCACACTGGGTGTTTATTTTTGCAACGTACGTAAGTGGCATTTTAAAACTTGGTTTTCTGACTAGTATATTACCCATCATTGGAATTTTACTAACTATTCTAGTTGTGAAAAAAGTTTTGGGCGGAAGCATTCAAAAAGGGACTTCTCAAATATTATATGCTGTTGCAAAAAAAGCAAGTATTATCCCTAGGAAACAAATGTATGCCCAAATTGTAACGAGCTCGCTAACTGTTGGACTAGGCGGATCAGCAGGTCTAGAAAGTCCTATTGTAATTACCGGTGCTGCTTTTGGATCAAATTATGCTCAAAACTATAAATTAAGCTATAAAGACAGAACTCTTTTGATAGGCTGTGGTGTAGCTGCAGGAATTGCAGCGGCGTTCAATGCACCCATTGCTGGAGTTCTATTTGCCATTGAAGTTTTATTAGTTGATGTAAGTATAGCTGCCTTTACCCCCATAATGATTGCCGCTGCAACGGGAGCATTAGTTTCTGTAATTGTACTAGACGAAGAAATTCTTTTGTCGTTCAAACAACAACAAAGTTTTGATTACCACAACATTTTATACTATGTACTTCTTGGTATTTTCACTGGATTAATAGCCGTGTACTACTCTAGAAATTTTCAAAGAGTAGAACATTTTTTTGGGCGCTTAAAATTTTCTCCCTTCAAGAAAGGACTCTTTGGCGCAAGTATTTTAGCTTTATTAATCGTCGTTTTTCCCACTCTTTTTGGTGAAGGATATGAAAGCATCAAAACCCTTTCAGAGAGTGATCCTGGTAAATTACTGGAACACACTCTTTTTAGTGACTTTAGAAACAATAGTTGGGTGCTTTTACTATTTGTGGGTGCCACTATGATGCTCAAAGTTTTTGCAACCAGCATTACAATTAATAGCGGTGGTAACGGAGGTAATTTTGCTCCTTCTTTATTTTTAGGTTCTTATGTAGGATTCTTTTTTTCTAAATTTCTAAACCTTACAGGACTTACAAAATTACCAGTTAGCAATTTCACACTAGTAGGAATGGCGGGAATATTAAGTGGATTATTTCATGCGCCCCTAACCGCTATTTTCTTGATTGCCGAAATAACTGGGGGTTATAATTTAATGATTCCTCTTATGATTGTGGCTTCTATCAGTTTTGCCATTTCTAAACGTTTTGAAAAACACTCTATGGATGTCAAAAATTTGGTCGAAAAAGGACATGCCTTTACCAGTAATAAAGACACGAATATACTTTCAACACTAGAGACTAATACTATTATTCAAACTGATTTTTTAACGGTAACTCCTGATGAAAATTTGGAACGCTTGGTCGACCTCATTTCTCATTCGAATCAAGTTATTTTTGGTGTCATTGATACCCAACAAAACTTACTTGGAATTGTCCATTTTAATGATATTCGCGAAATCATTTTTAACACCTATCGTGTCAAATATACTTTGGTGAAAGAAATTATGATGGAACCTGTAGAAACTATTGCACCCTTTGATAGCATGGAGCAAGTCATGAATAAATTCGAAAAGTCGAAAAAAGCATTCTTACCTGTACTTAAAGAGGGTAAATACTATGGTTTTATATCAAAGTCAGTGGCTCTTGAAGCCTATAGAACCAAACTAAAATCTATGACGATAGAGTAACAATATAGAAGAAAAAAAGCAGACCTATAAGCCGGATTCTGTATTTCGATTACTCGAAACCCTTATCATTTATCTAGATCCAAAATTACTCTTGGACTCAAGCTATCTACCCTTCAGCAACGGACGAGATACCCTTAAATGCTGATATACTTGATATTTCACCGCATAGAGTTTACCTGGTTTCACTACAGCATTACCTGTACATACTTTCTGTTGCACTTGTCCTAACCTCGCCTGTGAAGACGAAACCGACGGGTGTTACCCGCTATGCTTCTCTGTGGTGTCCGGACTTTCCTCCCTCTCGCCCATAAAGACAAGACGACGATAAGGCGGTCTGCGGCGGCAAATTTAGCATTATTAAATCTTTTTATCTCATTTTCTACCACTTACTTTAACAAGACCTTCACAACCAATTCATAATAAAACAGTTACCTTACCATCTTATCTATAAAAACAATACTATGTCAAAAATGTATCATTACGCCAGCGTTTCAAAAGCCTTAGATGAATTAAAAGAAAAAGGATTTACTGTTGATTTTAACATTAACGACCAAGACATTATACAAAACCCAAGTCATTACGAAATCCAACATATTTATAGATATGAAGGAGAATCAAACCCAGATGACGAAGCCACCGTTTATGGTATACTATCAACTACTGGACAAAAAGGGGTTTTTGTTGCAGGTTACGCAGCAAATTCAGATAATGATGCTGCCAAAGTTTTACTAGATCTCACCATCAAAGATAGAAATTCTTAATGTTTTTTATCTGTTCAAAAACATGAAAATCAAATTCTAAATATTACTTTATTTTTAGGAGCTTTCTCCAGCTATTCGTTACAATCTTATTCGCCATCCCGAGGTTTCGGGACCGGCGAATAAGGATTTTCACTTCTATCTGGGCTAGAGAATTTCGTCAAAAAGAAGTACACTTTAAAATAAAAAATCTTTTATAACTTTTGAAAAATAATGAGCTTTAAAAAATTGGTTAAAAAACTATATTTTTGTAAAAAAAGCGTATAATTACACTTTAATTGTTTGTAAATGAAACTGCGTAATCTATTCCTGATCCTTATTTTTATATTCAATAGCAACTATTCATTTGCGTGTAAATGTATTGAAGTTCGTAAAGAAAAAATTGTTGAATCTGGTTTGAATACATATGATATCGTATTTTACGGTGAACTAGTAAAACGGGATACTATTAATCAAACTTATAGTTTTAAAATCATCGAACTTTTTAAAGGAATTTATATATCAAAGACTATTGATGGTGTTTCTGAAGGAAGTGATTGTGGATTATTTCCAGATAAAAAAGGATTATGGATCATCTACGGCAACTTCAATAAAGATTATAAATTATCTTTAAGTATGTGTTCACCCACACAATCACAAGATTTTGGTCCAGGTTGGCCTCTACCTCCAGAATTTAAGCGTGATAAATTTGGTAAAATCATCGAGCCAACTGAAACTGATTATAAGATCAACGACTTGGAATTCAAAATAGAATCATTAAGAAGTTTTATTTATCAGTTAGAACAATTAAGAGCCTATAAATTATCCCAAAATAAAATTTCGGAAAATGAAAAAAATACAATGTACAACAAAGGAATAATCATTTCTTTGATTATCAATATGCTATTATTTTCAATTCTAATTTACATTTTTGCAAGGAAAAGATTTTCTTCAAATAAACAAATTAGTAAATAAACAAATCAACAAAAAACCTATATTTGCTATCCAATAAAAATGCTATGGAACAATTTGTTGTATCGGCCCGTAAATACCGTCCACAAACTTTTAAAGATGTTGTAGGACAAAAAGCCATTACCAGCACTTTGCTCAATGCTATAGAAAGCAACCATTTAGCATCGGCCTTGTTGTTTACAGGACCTCGTGGTGTGGGGAAAACCACCTGCGCACGTATCTTAGCTCGCAAAATCAATCAGCCTGGATATGATGATCCTACCGAAGATTTTGCTTTCAATGTATTTGAACTAGATGCCGCTTCAAACAATTCTGTAGATGACATTCGTAATTTAATTGACCAAGTTAGAATCCCACCCCAAACAGGGCAATATAAAGTATACATTATAGATGAGGTTCACATGTTGTCTTCGGCAGCTTTTAATGCTTTCTTAAAAACATTAGAAGAACCACCTAAGCACGCCATTTTTATTTTGGCTACGACCGAAAAACATAAAATCATCCCTACAATACTTTCTCGTTGTCAGATATTTGATTTCAAAAGAATAACCGTAAAAGATGCCAAAGAACATCTTGCAGAAGTGGCTACTAGTCAAGGTGTAGTTTTTGAAGACGATGCTTTGCACATCATAGCTCAAAAAGCGGATGGTGCCATGCGTGATGCCCTTTCTATTTTTGATAGAGTCGTTTCGTTTTGCGGGAAAAACTTAACCCGTCAAGCCGTTACGGAGAACTTGAACGTGCTTGATTACGAAACGTACATCAACATGACCAACTTAATTTTGGAAAATAAAATTCCAGAATTATTAATGGCTTTTAACGAAATCCTTGCCAAGGGTTTTGATGCACATCATTTTGTATCAGGACTAGCATCACATTTTAGAGATTTGTTAGTATCTAAAACTCCGGCTACTATAACTTTGTTAGAAGTAGGAGAACAAGCTCAGCAAATGTATGGTGCACAATCTCAAAAATGCAGTCAAGATTTTTTATTAAAAGGAATTGAAATTGCAAACGATTGTGATTTAAAATACAAATTGAGTCAAAACCAGCGATTGCTTGTAGAACTTTGTTTGATGCAACTTGCCTCTATCACTATTGATGGAGAAAAAAAAAAGTTGAGCAATATATAATTCCACCCACGTATTTTAGAAAAAACGACTACTCCATAAGTGTCGCAAAAAAAATAGAAACGGCGGTAACCTCTACTTCAGCTCCTGAAAGTACACCAGGAATTCCAACTGATACAGCAGTACAAAAACCTGCAACAACAACCCCAACTCCTGTTGCGGCTACTCCAGTTCCAACCACCGGAGAACCAAAAGTTTCTGCATTTTCACTCGCAAGTATTCGAGCAAAAAAAGCACTTGAAGAAAGTAGTAAAGGAATCGTAAAAGAAACTGTTCACTTGCCAACCGAATCTTTTACAGAGACTGAAATGTTAGTGCATTGGAACAAATATGCACAACGATTAGGTGACAAGGGATTTAAAATAATGGAATCCTTACTTCTCATAAACGATCCAAAACTAGAAGGAACTACTATAACCATTGAGTTGCCAAACGAAGGTTCAAAGTTAGATTTTGAAAAGGAATTACACGGATTGTTAGGCTATTTAAAAGGCCATTTACACAATCATGACATTACTATTAATGTAGTTGTCAACGAAACAATTGAAACAAAAAGAAGTTTTAACGACCAAGACCGCTACAACAGATTGTTACAAATAAATCCAAATATAGAGCTTTTACGCACCACATTTGGATTAGATTTAGACGCTTAATTACAAAAAGAAAAGGTTATATTTTACCGTAATACATGGCTTTTACAATTCCATCAGAAAGACCTATTTTGGGTACATAAATGTTTCGGGCACCACTCCATTTCATCGCATTCATATAGATGCGCGTTGCAGGAATAATTACGTCAGCTCGATCTGGATTTAAGCCAAGTTCTGATATTCTTTGCTCATAAGATAATGAATTCAAGAAAGAATATTGCGAATTCATGTAGATGTACGACAATGGTTTTTCCTGAATTTTACCCGATAATTTAAATAATTTATTGATATTCCCACCAGAACCTATGAGTGTAACCTCGTCATATTCTTGAGTGTTGGTTTTAATCCATTTTTCAATTTCGTCCCACACCACATCGCAAACCATATTATTGAGTAAGCGCACTGTTCCTGCTTTGAAGGACCTAGAAGTTATCATTTTACCATTGGAAAACAAAGTAAATTCAGTACTTCCACCACCCACATCTACAAATAAATAGGTTTGATCCGATTTTAATAAATGGTGTAAATCAGTTGAAGCAATAATGGCAGCTTCTTTTTTGCCATCAATAATTTCAATTTTTATATCGGCTTTTTTCTTAATGATAGCAACTACCTCTTTGCCGTTGTACGCTTCGCGCATAGCCGATGTTGCAAATGCCATATAACGCTCTACTTTGTGCACCTTCATTAGCAAGTTAAAAGCTTTCATCGCATCGCACATTCTATCGATATTCTCTGCAGAAATTTCACCCACTGTAAAAGCATCTTGCCCTAAACGGATAGGTACCCTAACAAGGGAACTTTTATTAAATTGCGGTTCTTTACCGTCTTGCTCCACAATATTGACTATTAACAATCGCATTGCATTTGAGCCAATATCAATTGCAGCGTATTTTTTTATTTGAATCATATTTCTTGTGTTTGAAACTCCTGATCAAGGTGACGGATCTTATTCAGGTTAAAATTGTAATTGGTAAAACAAAAACTATGCTAAATTTTCTTTCTTAGTCGCATCCTCTAGTTTTTTTTCATAATAACGGTACGTTTCTAGCTGCGCCCTAAAGATAGGATTGTGATTGCGAGGACGGTATTTGTTATCAAATTCATGAGAATGAAATCTTGCTTTTACGTTCCCTTTCCAGCCAATGTCAAAATTGTCAATCAGTTCTTTTTTAATATCTTGATCATAAATAGGACAAGTTACTTCTACCCTACCATCTAGATTTCGAGACATAAAATCAGCCGATGAAATATAGACTTCTGTTTGTCCCGCATTCCCAAAAATGTAAACTCTTGAATGTTCTAAATAATTATCTACAATACTAATAGCCTCGATATTATCACTCATACCAGGAATTCCAGGAATCAAGGAACATATTCCGCGTACTTCAAGTTGAATTTTCACACCTGCTCGACTGGCTTCATAAAGCTTATCAATCATGGCGAAGTCTGACAAACTATTCATTTTTAGTTTAATATGTGTTTTTCTACCCGCAAGTGCGTGTATGATTTCCCTATCAATTAATTTCACAAACTTAGTTCTTGTGTAATGTGGGGAAACAATTAAATGTTTGTAACGATGTACTCTATAATTAATATCAAAAAACTCAAAAATTCGCATGATATCTTTCAAGATCTGCTGGTGGCTTGTAAACAAAGTCACATCTGTATAGACCTTTGCGGTTGACTCGTTAAAATTCCCCGTTGAGATAAAACCATAACGTTTTATTTTATCATTTTCTACTCTTTCGATAACACATATTTTACTGTGTACCTTTAATCCTTTAATACCAAAAATAAGTTCAATACCTTCAAGTTGCATTTGTTCGGCATAAGATATGTTTGATGCTTCGTCAAAGCGAGCTTGTAATTCAATTTGAACCGTAACTTTTTTTCCGTTTTTGGCAGCATTAATTAAGGAACTAATGATTTGCGAATTTTTGGCCAAACGGTACAACGTAATTTTTATTGAAACCACTTTTGGGTCTAAAGCAGCTTCTCTCAGAAACTTGGTTAAGTATGAAAAAGACTGGTATGGAGCATTCAGCAAATAATCTTTTTCGCTTATTTTTTCTAGCATACTTCCCTCTAAACTTAATCCAGGAATAGGCAACGGCGGCTTCGATTCATACAATAAATCAAATCTTCCTAAACTAGGAAAATCCATATAATCCCTTCTGTTATGATATCGTCCACCCGGAATAATACTGTCTGTAGATACAATTTTCATTTTATCCAAGAAAAAATTCAATGTATCCTCTTCAATCAATTGATCATAAATAAATCGTACTGGCTCTCCTATTCTCCTGTCTTTTACGCTTAATGAAATTTTCTCAATCATGCTTTTACTCAAATCACTATCAATGTCAAGTTGCGCATCTCTGGTGATTTTTATCATGTGTGCCGAAACACTTTCATAATCAAAAATATTGAAAATATTATTTAAATTGTGTCGGATCACATCATCCAAAAGTATAATGTATTGTTTTTCATCATGAGATGGCAAAACCACAAAACGGTTAATCGTTTTTGGGATTTCAATGACGGCATAACGAACCTCTGCATCTTTTTTCATGACCAATTTTATCGCCAAATAACCAGAGGTATCTTTGAGGACAGGAAATTCAGCCAAATCATTCAAAATGATAGTAACCAGTTCAGGACTTACTTTTTGAATAAAAAAATCTTTTAAGAAAATTTCTTGCTCTACAGAAATATCTGCTTCGGTGATAATGAAAATATTCTTTGTTTCCAGCTCACTTTCTATAATGTTTAGAATTCGTAAACTTTCAGACTGTTGCTCAATTACAATTTCAGTAATATCTTTAACCAGTTGTTGTGCCGAAATTCCTCCTAGGTATTTTTCACCTGTAATTCCAGTTAAACTTAGACGTCTTATGGCTGCAAAACGAACTCTAAAAAACTCATCTAAATTATTCGAAAATATGCCTAAAAATCGCAAACGGTCCAATAAAGGAACTGAAGGATCCCCGGCCTCTTGTAAAACTCTTGCATTAAAAGCCAGCCAACTTTTTTCTCTATCAATATATTTGTATTCTAATACTTTGTTCATTTCAAATCTTTGGGAAATATTATATGTTCTGTTTTAGCTTTTTTAATGGTTTTCCAATGTGCCGAATCAAATTTCAAAAAAACAAATCCTGATGTAGGAACGTTTTCTACTAACACATCACCATATCGATTGACAAAATCAGTAATAGCTTCGTTATGACCAAAAATCATTAAACTTTCTATGTCATCTGGACAGGATTCTACCACTTTTTGAAGCTGTTTTCTATCAAAGGCATAAAGGTCGTCTTTGTAAATGATACTGTCAAGTGGAAACAAAAAATTTTGTGCAAAAATTAACGCCGTATTTGTAGTTCTTTTTGCCGTGCTACACCAAATGGTAAATGTTTTAGGCAATAAAGACTTAACATGAACCGCAACAAGATGCGCATCTTTCATACCATTACAAGTCAAAATTCGATCTTTATCCTGAACTGGTACCTCCCAACTTGACTTTGCATGCCTGACCAAAATTAAATTTTTCATACTCTACTTTATTTGACATTTATAAACAAACAATTATAAATTTAAACTAAAACCAAAGTACAAAAAAAAACGTATTTATTTGTAGGGTAAATTACATGTTGCAAAAAATTGAATTTCAATGAATTAATAAATTTATTGAGTACCACTTTACTATTTTTTATAAATCAAAAAAAGCAACTTAGATTGATTCTACTCTGTTTTTTAAAAATAAAAAAACATTGGGTCATAATTATGAATAAAACAATACCATTTATAGCCATATACTAGTCATTTATCGGCTATTTAGGTCATTAAAAGAGTATTATTTGTATTAAATAAATAATAATTATCTTTGTTAATAAAAATATAATAAGACAATTGGTTTTTTTATTATGTAAAAAAACTAAAAAAAATATAAATAGAAATCTTTTTAATTAAAGATTCATCCAAAATATAAGAATACAAAAAAATATGGAAAACCAATACTTTCATTTTTCTTCAAAATTTAAAAAAAACTTATTTGGTCTTTTTTTAAATTTTATTTTTTTACTTTCACTCACTGCCTCTTTTGGGCAATCAACCCAACGTTATCAAGGTGTTATTAAAGGAGGAGCCACATTGTTTGGTAACTCGTGGTATTACAGCACACAAGTTTCAACTAACACTGCTACAGCGAGAGATGATTTCAGACTTACCCCTGATATCGATAATGACCCTTCAACAAGTCTTTCAACGAGTTCTGATTTAATTTTACCTGCTGGTTCTATAATTGAAAGAGCTTATTTATGTGCTGAACAAAGAAATTCTGCACGAACTTTATCATCAGTAAAATTAAGAGTACCTGGAGCAACAGCATACACTACATTAGATTTAAATACAGACATTAGCTCAAGAACAACTGGTACATTGTACCGTCAAACCATATGGGATATTACCGCACTAATGCCAGTAAACGGCTATGTTAGCTCAGTAGGAGGAGGAGTTCAAGGACGTTATTTTGTTGCTGATCCTAGTCTAACAGGAACTACTACTTTACCAATGGGTGGCTGGTCAATCATAGTAGTCTATAGCAACCCTAATTCACCATCAAGGAATATTACAATCGCAGATAATTGGCAATTATTCAATAACACTACGGTAACTTCTGATGTTCTTAATGTGACAGTACCAGCAAGTGGAGGAGTGCGCGCAGTTGTAGGTATAACAGGAACATACGGAGATAGAACTTATCCTGATGAACTTCAGTTTGGTACTACAACATCTGCACTGACCAATTTGACAGATCCTAGAACTGGTGCAGCTAGTGATGCTTTGAATAGTAGTATTGCCATGGCAGCTACAAATAATGTTTCAGCAGATGGAGGACCTGCAATGTCAGGAAATATAACCACTCGTAATCCTATTAGTGTTGGACATTTATATGGTCCTGCAGAATCTTGGGATTACGATGCTGATATTTTTGATGCATCAAACATTCTACCCAATTCTACAACACCAATTAATGTAAGATTAAGACAACGATCTAATCCAAATGGTGTGCCTGACGTACTGGTTTCAGGATCTTATTTTATCTCTATTGATGTAACAGCTCCTACATTAACAAAAACTTTATCCACTACTACTATCATAGATGGTCAAACAGCTACCTATACATGGGTGGTATCAAACAATGGTGGTGGAGCGGCTTTATTATCAGGAATTGGTTTTGTAGATACATTACCGTCTAATATTAGAGTGGCAACTACTCCTAACATAACGATAAATTACACTGGAGGCGGTACTTTAGGAACGGTAACGGCAAATCCAAATACAGGAAGTGTTTCTCTTTCTGGACTAACTTTGCCTGCAGGTGCAACAGCTACGATTACAGTAGATATTACCAATCTTCCTGGGCAACTCAATCCATCTTGTACAGGAAATCCAGGTCCTTTTACAAATAGTAATGCAAATTTTACAACTTCAGGAGGTCTTTTAACCAATGTTGTTCCACAATGTTTAATTGTTCAACCTGAATGTTCTACATATACTTTAGTTGTTAATAATCCAGCTGCAGTTTGCTCGCCAGCTACGGTAAACTTAACAGCAAATGCAGTCACTGCAGGTTCGTCAACACAAACATATACATATTACACTGATTCAGCTGCAACAAATGTTTATGCGACACCAAATGCTGCAACTGCTGGAACCTACTATATTAAAGGTACAAATTCAATAGGCTGTACGGATACAAAACCAGTTGTGGTAACAGTAAATGCTTTACCTGTTGCAGCAACACTTAGTTCTAATAGTCCTATTT
>NZ_JBWJVJ010000030.1:0-13406 GCF_056428925.1 Flavobacterium sp. GNP011
CATAAAAAAAATAAGGAACCTAAGTGTTCCTTATTTTTTTGACATAGAACTAATAATTTGAACGTTTTGAAATACTATTGCTCCTTTAATTACTCCTGCAATTGTTGACCTTAGGACATCTATAATTTGAATTTTCAATTCGCTTTTAGGGAAAATTAAGCTTACCTCTCTGGCAGGTTTTGGTTCCTTAAAGTGTCTAAGTTTAAGAGCATCACTTTCTTTAAGGTCTAAGGTGTGCAGGTAAGGCAATAATGTTGTTCCTAGTCCTTCATCAGCAAGTTTAATTAGGGTTTCAAAACTACCGCTTTCAATCTGGAAATGACTGGTTTCGTTTCTATCGCCACTTTTACAAAGATTCAAGATCCCATCTCTAAAACAATGACCATCTTGAAGTAATAAAATTTCGTCTAAATTTAAATCAGATACTTCAATTTCATTTTTTTGAAAATGATGATGGCTCTCTGGGATGTAAGCAACAAAGGGTTCATAGTAGAGCACTATTTCTTTAATTTTTTCTTCAAGTAAAGGCGTAGCGGCAATTCCAGCATCTAGATGGCCGTTGTTGAGTTTTGTTATAATTTCATTTGTGTTTAATTCTTCAATTATAAGTTTAACTTTAGGATATTTCTTTATAAAATTGTTCAAAAACATAGGCAAAAGCGTAGGCATAATGGTAGGAATGATTCCAAGTCTAAATTCACCACCAATAAACCCTTTTTGTTGTTCCACAATATCTTGAATACGATCAGCCTCTACAACTATATTTTTTGCTTGGTTAACAATTTTTTGTCCAATGTCTGTAAGCTGTATCGGTTTTTTTGTTCTATCAAAAATTTGAATACTCAATTCCTCTTCAATTTTTTGAATTTGCATACTCAATGTGGGTTGCGTAACAAAACATTTTTCAGCTGCAAGTGTGAAATTTTTATGTTCTGCTACTGCCAAAACATATTTTAGTTGTGTAATTGTCATGTATAGTATTTTATGATACAAAGATAAAAACAATCAATTTACTTTATGATTAATTTGTAAATATTATGCAAAACATTAATACTTGTCGGTTTTTTGTATAAAAAAATTAAATGATTACAATTTAAAATATTTATTATCTTTATCCCAAGATTGCATATAACTTAATTTATTATCTTTTTAACAATTTTGTAGTTCTATTTACTTGAATTTATTACTTTATCAATGAAAGTGTTTGCGCGTTTTTTTTTATTTTTATTTTTAGCTTTCTTAGCTGCGCCCACTATTGTAATTATTATTAAAAAGAGCTGTGACATTTCTGTATTCTTTGATTTTGCCGAAGAGGAAGAAGACTTTCAAAAGGAAATAAAGAATTTTGTTTATCAAGAATTGGTAAATATTGATCTTATTAATGTTTCTTTTGAAGAAATTGAGTTTCTTTTTTCAAATAAGATAGCTAAACATGATAATGTAATCTCTTTTATTTTTGCACCTCCTCCTAACTTAGGGTAATGTAATTTTCTAGAAAAAAATGTCTATATCTTTTTGATATGGATAATTCTTTGTATATCAATTATCATTATCTTATGAAAAACAAAAATAATCTTTTTGCTCACCTCAAGTCTGATTTTGCATCTGGATTAGTGGTTTTTTTAGTTGCGCTTCCGTTGTGTCTAGGTATTGCTTTGGCAAGTGGTGCACCCTTATTTTCAGGTATTATTTCAGGAGTTGTTGGAGGAATTGTAGTAGGCTATTTAAGTCAATCGCATTTAAGTGTTTCAGGACCTGCGGCTGGTTTAACAGCAATTGTTCTAACAGCAATTACCGATTTAGGTTCATTTAATTCTTTTCTTTTGGCAGTTTTAATCGCTGGAATTCTTCAGTTAATTCTAGGTTTTGTTAAAGCAGGAACAATTTCAAATTATTTTCCAAATAATGTTATTGAAGGAATGCTAGCAGGGATTGGAGTCATTATTATTCTAAAACAAATTCCTCACGCTTTCGGTTATGATCCAGACTTTGAAGGTGACGAATCCTTTTTTCAAGTTGATGGTCAAAATTCTTTTTCTGAAATTTTTCAAATTGTTAATCATGTTCAATTAGGTTCTATAATTATAGCTTTACTATCTTTAGGGATTTTGATTCTTTGGAATAAAGTAGCATTTTTGAACAAAATCAAATTAGTACCACCTGCTTTAATTGCTGTAATAGTGAGCATTCTATTAAATGAATTTTTTATTCAATCAGGTAGTGATTTAGCTATAGTAAAAGAGCATTTGGTGAGTTTGCCTGTTCCAACTACTTTAGAAGAATTTAAAAAAATCATTGTTACTCCAGATTTCACCTCAATTTCAAATTCAAAGGTTTGGATTGTTGCTATTACAATTACAGTGGTTGCTTCCATAGAAACGTTATTGTGTATTGAAGCGTCTGATAGAATGGATGCATTAAAAAGATTTACCAACACTAATGTTGAGTTAAAAGCACAAGGAATAGGCAATATTTTGAGTGCACTTTTAGGAGGTTTACCAATGACCTCCGTTGTCGTTAGAACTACAGCCAATAATAGTGCAGGAGCAAAATCAAAAATGTCGGCGATAATTCACGGTGTACTTTTGTTAGTAAGTGTTTTAGCAATTCCATCATTATTAAATAAAATTCCATTAGCAACATTGGCGGCAGTTTTATTATTAGTTGGTTATAAATTAGCATTTCCTAATATCAAGCATTTTTTACATTATATGCCAAAAGAAATTAATCTATTGATTACTTCGTTGGTAGGTATAAAAATTGCTTATGATGCGGTTCATAAATTTAATAATGTTGTTATTTTTTTCACGACTATTTCTCTAATTATTTTATTTTTTTGTTTTTTTAAATTCAAAAGAGATATTGATTTTAAAAAAACAATTACACGTAATCAGTATTTGTATTTTCCTTTTTTTGCAACTACAATTGCAGTTATATTCACTGATTTACTTAAAGGTGTAGCGCTTGGTATCTTTATTAGTATCATTTTTGTATTAAAAGGAAATTTAAAACGCGCTTATAACTTTCGAAAAGAGAAGTATGAATCAGGTGATGTTATTCACATTGATTTGGCTCAAGAAGTTTCGTTTTTAAATAAAGCAGCCATCAAGCAAACTTTGAATGACATTCCTGAAAAGTCAAAGGTAATTATTGATGCTAAAGACACCGTTTATATTGCTCACGATATTTTAGATCTTATTCATGAGTTCAAAACAATTAAAGCTGTTGATAAAAAAATAAAAGTAAAACTGAAAGGATTTAAAGATGCTTACGAATTAGAAAACTCGGATGATTCTAACAATCATGTCACATTTGAACATTATTATGATGCAGCTAAACGAGTTATGGTTAAGAAGCCCATTGGAGATGAAATAGATTTTTAGTTTAAAAGAATTATATAAGCTATAAGAAAAAAATTCAGAAACATTAAATTAAAATAGAATGAGTGATTTTTATAAAAAAATATTAGATAATAATAAAAAATGGGTTGAAACATCACTAGCAAGTGATCCTAATTTTTTTGCTGATTTAGCCAAAGGTCAAACACCACCATTATTATGGATTGGATGTTCAGATAGTCGTGTTCCGGCTAATGAAATTGTAGGCGCAAAGCCAGGAGAAGTTTTTGTTCATCGAAACATTGCTAATATGGTGGTGCACACAGATATGAATATGCTAAGCGTTTTAGATTATGCTGTAAATGTTCTAAAAGTAAAGCATGTAATCGTATGTGGGCATTATGGTTGTGGTGGGGTTAAGGCCGCTATGGGTAATCAATCTATTGGTATTATTGACAACTGGATTCGTCATATTAAAAATGTGTACCGCTTACATAATACTTACTTAGACAGTATTGAAGATGAAACAGAGCGTTTCAATACTTTTGTAGAGCTCAATGTAAAGGAACAGGTTTTTGATTTAGCAAAAACATCTATTGTTCAAGGAGCATGGAGAAACAATCAGGATCTTACGTTGCATGGATGGGTATACGGTTTAAATTCAGGTTTTGTAACAGATTTAAATGTAAACATAAGCTCAGAAGATGACCTTGATGAAGTCTACCAATTAAAATTTTAAATTATTTAAGGCCCAAAAAGTAAATAGCTTTTTGGGTTTTTTTATTCTTCGTCGAGGTTTTCGTTGAACGCATTGGGTAGTAGGGTAGGTATGAATTTTATCAAAATAGGCAATAATAAACTTCCCCCTGGGAGTAAAAAAATAGTCAAAGATGGTATGGTTTTACAAATTTCTAACAATTGTTTTTTGACTTTTTTCTTTTCTTTTTCATCAAGATCTCTTCGGGTTGAATGAGCAAGTAAAACCATTAACTCCTTACTTTGATAGATTTCTTTTAATAGTCGATTTTTATTTCTACTTATTAAGGTGACAACGCTTTGTGTTGTTTGATCGTAAAAATGTTTTACCGGATTTGAATAATTAAAATATGGAATGTCTTTTTTGTGTTGCTCAATAAAAACAGTTGTACTTTTTAAGCTTTGTACTATAAATGAATCATTAACGTTTAGAATAGTGCCAAGTGAGTGTAAAAAATAATTTTCTTCATTTTCAATTTCTCCATCGCTCCACAAAGCCATACAGGCTAGATCTATCAAATAATATTTTTCAAGATCATTAGTAAAATAATCCAGTTGTAGTGTATCTAAGTTTTGTGTGGTCTCTTTAGAAAACTTACTGTATCGTATTGATGCCTCAAAAAGTTTGATTAAAAGATCATCATATTGTGATTTTTTTGATTTTATTTTCAGAGCAATTGTCACCACATTTACTATGGTTTCTTCTATTTTTTTTAAATATTTATCGGGTATTTCCCCTTGAACTAAGTATTGTTGGTACGCAATTATATCTATGAATAATAAAGCATTAGTTACTAAATGCGAAAAATTTTTATTGATGATACTTTCGTTTGTTTGAACCCGATCATCAATAATTTTTTCAAGTGTAAGCGCTAGTGAATCTTTGGGTAATATTTTTTTAAATAAATTAAAACCTTCAGGATTCATTTGATGATAAAAAGCCACAGTTTCTTTTATAAAAACATCACTTTGGTTTTTTCCTTTTGTCAAGCAAAAAATATCGTAAAGAAGTGTAAGTAATGCTACTTTGGATATTTCATCTTTAAACCAGCCTTTTGTTTGAATGTGAGTAGGTGTGTTAAAACCAATGATATGTCCATAGATAAAACCGGTTGCTCTTACTTTTTCATAAAAGGCATCAGCGGTTAGGGCAACTGATTTTGTTGAAAAATCTTGCTCACTAAAAAATTTATCTATCCAACCTATTGCTGACGGGTTAATCATTGTTTTAATTTCAGAGTACAAAGCTATTCTTTTTTAGATAAGTTTTTCAAGCATTATTTTAGTTTAACAAAAGAATTACAAACGCTTTAAATTATGCAAAAAAATAACAATATAAACTTTTGGTCTTGTATCGAAATTAAAGTGTAGGGACTTTGGGATTGAAACTTGAGGTTAATATTGCTAATTTAATTATTTATTTATCAGTAATATTAATTAGTAGTTTAACCTGATGTAATATTTTAATTTTCTTGCACCTGTAGTCTATGTAGTATTCAAACTTAACCAAGTCTCAAAAAATATTTAGACTTGGTTTGTAAGAACTCATATTAAAAAATATTAAGAATTAAAAAGTTGTTCTGCTTTTTCCCAGTTAATAACATTCCAAAAAGAGTTGATGTAATCAGCTCTTCGGTTTTGATTTTTGAGATAGTAGGCATGCTCCCAAACATCCAAAGCTAAGACTGGTTTTCCTTTAAGTCCTTTTCCTTTCAAGCGCATTAATGGATTGTCCTGATTAGCGGTGGTACCAATAATGAGTTGACCATCTTTGACTACTAACCATGCCCAACCTGAACCAAAACGTTTCATGGAAGCGTCAGCAAATTGTTTTTTAAATTCATCAAATGATCCAAAGCTAGTAGTAATTGCATCGGCTAGTTTTCCTTTGGGTACACCTCCTCCAGTAGGAGAGAGTAACTCCCAAAATAAGGTATGATTGTAATGGCCTCCAGCATTATTTCTTATTGAATCTGGAAATTGTGACATTTTTTCAAATATTGTTTCGAGCGAGCCAGAGGATTCAACAAGTTTTTTATCTAAAGTTCCTATCGCTTTATTCAAGTTGGTAACGTATGCTTGATGGTGTTTTCCATAATGAATTTCCATAGTTACTTTATCAATATGAGGCTCGAGTGCATCAGTAGGATAAGGTAATTTTGGTAACACAAATGTACCATCTTCTATAGTACTGTTAACTATTTCGCTACCAGTTTCTTCGGGTAGGAGCTGAGTAGTATTTGCAAAAGCCTCCTGTAATAAAGTACTTCCTATCAAGGTGCCTGTTGAAAGTATTGCTGTTTGCTTTAAAAAACTTCTTCTGCTAGTATTATTTTCCATTTGTTTATGTTTTGATGTGCTGTAACTTTTGATTTATAAAGTTATATAAATACAATTCAAATGGGGTTAAGAAAGACTTAAATTTTAGAATGTTTTATTTTTATTGGTTGTTTATGAATCTTTTGAATTAAATTATATAAAATTCATTTCAATTTGGTACGCTACTTCTTTGTAATTTTGGTATTCATAATCGAGTTGATACCTAAGACAAATTAGGGTTCTTTTAACTACTATATAGTAATCTTATTTCAAATGAATAAAAGAAAGTTGGCTAAGGATGGTTGGAGCCTTTTAAAACATACCTATCAAGAGTTTGAAAATGATAACGCTATTAAATTGAGTGCCTCATTGTCGTATTTTACTATTTTTTCGTTACCTCCATTATTAATAATTATACTATCTATTTTTAGTTTTTTCTTTGGAAAAGAGGCTGTTACTGGGCGGTTTTTTGGTCAAATAAACGGTATGGTAGGCAATCAAGCTGCTTTGCAAATTCAAGAAACTATAAAAAACATTGAATTGTCAGATAGCAATACTTTTGCTGCAATTTTTGGTGGAATCATGCTTCTTATTGGAGCGTCTGGAGTTTTTGCCGAAATTCAAAGTTCTATTAATTTTATTTGGGGTTTAAGGGCAAAACCCAATAAAGGGATTATGAAGTTTATCAAAAATAGATTAATGTCTTTTTCTATGATTGTTTCTGTTGGTTTTTTATTAATGGTAAGTTTAATGTTAAATACAGTTATGGATATTATCAATTCACGACTTATAATCTATTTTCCAGATATTACGGTGTATATTTTTTATGTACTCAATATAATATTGCTTTTTATTACAACAACTGTTTTGTTTTCGGTAATTTTTAAAACATTACCTGATGGAGAAATTGTCTGGAAAGATGCCTTAATTGGGTCTAGTTTTACATCTTTCTTTTTTATGATAGGGAAATTTGCAATTGGTTTTTATTTGGGTAGTTCAACAGTTGCTACAGTATATGGAGCTGCTGGGTCTATTGTAATTATCTTAGTATGGGTGTATTATTCGGCAATCATATTGTATTTTGGTGCCGAGTTTACTAAAGTATACGCTAATGCTCATGGCAATAAAATTGTCCCAAATGACTATGCAGTAGCTATTAAAGTAGAGGTACTAGAGGTTAAAGAAGTGAAATAATTTTTTTGAAATATTTATGAGAGCTTACTATATTTTAATATCATTTTTAGGAAGTTGAACACTGTTTAAAAAATAGTTTACATAAAAAAACCGCCTTGTTTTTTTCAGGTACAAGGCGGTTAAAAAAAAAACTAAAAACTAACTTTTATTAGAAACAATATTCATTTTCTGCTACTAGTTTAGCAGTAATCATTTCTCTCAATGCCACTACATTTGGCATGTTTATGTATTTTGTAAAACGACGTAATCCCATTAACATCATGCGTTGTTCATCACCTTCAGCAAAAGAAATAATGCTTTCTTTTCCTTTTTGGTTTACAATATCAACTGCTTTGTACAAGTAAAGTTTTGCCATTGCAATTTGTTCTTGAACTTTATCTTCTCCTTCTTTTTTAGCTAATTTCTCAGTTCTCAAGATGGTACTTTCTGCCATGTAAACCTCAATTAGCATATCCGAAGCAGCCATTAATAATTGTTGGTGTGCATCTAAGTCAGCTCCAAATTTTTGAACAGCACTACCAGCAACCATCAAGAAAGATTTCTTCAAGTTTTTGATGATTTCTTTTTCCTCTGCAAATAATTCTGAGTAGTCTGGTGTATCAAATGAAGGTATTCCCATTAATTCTTCAGATACTTTCATGGCAGGTCCTAATAAATCAACATGGCCTTTCATTGCTTTTTTAATTAACATTCCTACTGAAAGCATTCTGTTGATCTCATTAGTACCTTCGTAAATACGAGCTATTCTTGCATCTCTCCAAGCACTTTCCATCGGAGTGTCTTCAGAGAATCCCATACCTCCAAAAATTTGAATTCCTTCATCAGAACAGTTTTGTACATCTTCTGATACTGCAACTTTCAAAATAGAACATTCTATAGCATATTCTTCAACACCTTTTAATTCAGCATCTTGATGAGATGTCCCTTCTGCTTCACGAGCGATAATTCTGTCTTCAATATCTTTTGCTGCACGGTAAGAAGCACTTTCTCCTGCGTAACATGAAGTTGCCATCTCAGCTAATTTAGAACGAATTGCACCAAATTGAGAAATAGCTGTATTAAATTGGATTCTTTCATTAGCATATTTTACAGATCCTGTGATTACTCTACGTTGTGCATCAAGACAAGCAGCTGCTAATTTAATTCTTCCTACGTTAAGTGCGTTCATCGCTATTTTAAAACCATTACCTCTTTCAGATAACATGTTTTCAACAGGAACTTTAGTTTCGTTAAAGAAAACTTGACGAGTAGATGAAGCACGAATTCCTAGTTTATGCTCTTCTTCACCCATTGAAATTCCGTTGTTATCCGTATTTTCAACTATGAAACCTGTAATGTTTTTATCATCACCAATTCTAGCAAAAACAATAAACAAGCTACAGAAACCTGCATTTGAAATCCACATTTTTTGACCAGTGATAGAATAGTGCGTGCCATCTTCAGATAAAACTGCTTTTGTTTTTCCTGAATTTGCATCAGATCCAGCTCCTGGTTCCGTTAGGCAATAAGCACCAAACCACTCTCCTGAAGCAAGTTTAGGTACGTATTTTAATTTTTGCTCCTCAGATCCATATAATGTGATTGGCATAGTACCAATACCTGTATGAGCTCCAAAAGCAGTTGAGAACGATCCAGTTGCTCCAGAAATGTAATCGCACACTAACATAGTTGATACAAACCCCATTCCTAATCCACCGTAAGCTTCAGGAACTGCAACTCCTAAAAGTCCTAGTTCACCTGCTTTTCTCATGGATTCTTCTGTGTAAGCGTAATCCTTTTTTTCAAAACGATCTTTGTGAGCCCACAATTCTTTGTCTACAAACTCTTTTACAGAGTCACGCATCATTAATTGCTCTTCTGTAAAATCTTCAGGTGTGAAAATATCTTCACATTTTGTTTCTTTAACTAAAAACTGACCTCCACGGGTTACGTTTTTTTCAATTGTATCTGCCATTTTTTTATTTTTTAATATGTTTTTATTTTAAATCTAAGCTTACAAAAGTTCGTAAATACCTGCAGAACCTTGACCAGTCCCTACACACATGCTTACAATTCCGTACTTGCTTCCTCTACGTTTCATTTCATCAAACAGTTGTACTGATAATTTTGCTCCAGTACATCCTAGTGGATGACCTAATGCAATGGCACCTCCATTTACATTAATGATTTCTGGATTTAAGTCTAATTCACGGGTTACAGCTAATGCTTGAGAAGCAAAAGCTTCGTTTAACTCTATTAAATCAATGTCATTAATTGTTAGACCTGCTTGTTTTAATACCTTTGGGATTGCTTTTACAGGTCCTATTCCCATGATTCTTGGTTCAACTCCTGCCGAAGCGAAATTTACCAAACGAGCAATAGGCTCTAAGTTGTACTCTTTTACCATTTCTTCGCTCATGATCAAAACAAAAGCGGCACCATCACTCATTTGTGATGAGTTACCTGCAGTTACACTTCCATTTGCTTCAAAAACAGGACGTAATCCAGCCAAAGCTTCTTTTGACGTACCAGCTCTTGGACCTTCGTCTTTATTTACAACGTATGATTTCGTTTCTTTTTTTCCGTTTTCATTAAGGAACGTTTGTTCTACTGTAATAGGAACAATTTGCTTGTCAAATTTACCATCAGCTTGTGCTTGCAAAGCTTTCATGTGTGAGTGATATGCAAATTCATCTTGATCCTCACGAGATACTTTAAATTGTTGTGCTACCGCCTCAGCAGTAAGTCCCATTCCCCAGTAGTAATCCTCGTTTCCAGCTTTTGCAACAGCATAATCCGGAGTTGGTTTGTAACCTCCCATTGGGATAAAACTCATGCTTTCAGCTCCACCTGCAATGATACAATGTGCCATTCCTGATTGAATTTTAGCCGTAGCCATACCAATAGTTTCCAAACCAGAAGCACAATATCTATTAACAGTTACACCAGGAACATCTTCTACTTTTAAACCCATTAAAGAAATAAGTCTCGCAACGTTTAGTCCTTGTTCTGCCTCTGGCATTGCATTTCCGACCATTACGTCATCAATGCGTGTTTTATCAAAACTTGGCAACTCATTCATCATAAATTCGATGGTTTCTGCTGCTAATTCATCAGGACGTTTAAATCTGAACACTCCTTTTGGGGCTTTCCCCACGGCTGTTCTGTATGCTTTTACTATATAGGCTGTTTTCATAACTAGTATTTTGAATTTTGACTCGTAAATTTTAAACGATTGTAAGTTTTAATTTATAAGTCCTAATTTATTGTTTAAAATTAATTTCTCAACGGTTTCCCTTTGGTCAACATAAATTGGATTCTCTCTAATGTTTTTCTCTCTGTACATAATGACAAGAAAGCTTCTCTTTCGATATCTAATAAATATTGTTCGCTTACTAGTGTTGGCTCAGATAAATCACCACCTGCCATTACGTAAGCTAGTTTATTAGCTATTTTTTTATCATGTTCAGAGATGTATTTCCAGCTTCCATTTGATCTGTACCTACTAAGAACATCCCAAGAGCTTGTTTTCCTAGTACTTTTACATCCGTTCTACGTATCGGTTGTGTGTAACCAGCTTCGGCCATCAAGAGTGCATGTTTTTTTGCTTCTGCAATCTGTCTGTCTTTATTGATTACAATGATATCTTTACCGTGCTGTAATAATCCAGTGTCAAATGCCTCGTATCCTGATGTAGATACTTTTGCCATTGCTATAGTCAAGAAATATTCTTGCAATACATTTAACTCTACATCATTTTTATGGAATAAATCAGAGGCACGCATAGCCAATTCTTTAGATCCACCACCGCCAGGAATAACCCCAACACCAAATTCAACTAATCCCATATAGGTTTCTGCCGCAGCTACAACTTTGTCAGCATGCAAACTCATTTCGCAACCACCGCCAAAAGTCATTCCGTGTGGTGCTACTACAACTGGAATTCCAGAGTAACGTACGCGCATCATCGTGTCTTGGAACATTTTGATAGCCATATTCAACTCATCATACTCTTGCTCCACAGCCATCATGAAAATCATTCCAATATTGGCACCCACAGAGAAGTTTGCTGCTTGATTACCAATAACCAACCCTTGATATTCTTTCTCAGATAAATCAATTGCTTTATTGATAGCTTGTAAAACATCACCACCAATAGTATTCATTTTAGATTGGAATTCTAAATTCAAAATTCCGTCTCCTAAATCTTGGATGATTGCACCACTATTACTCCATACTTTTTTGCTTTCGCGAATGTTATTTAGGATAATAAAGGCGTCTTGACCCGGAACTTTTGTTTGCGCTTTAGTTGGAATATTGTAGAAAAACGTTGCACCTTCTTTTACTGAATAAAAACTAGTGTTTCCAGAAGCTAACATATCATTTACCCATGCAGCAGGAGCTAAACCTTCTGCCTTCATGATTTCAATTCCTTTTTCAACACCTATAGCATCCCAAATTTCAAATGGTCCATTTTCCCATCCAAAACCGGCTTTCATAGCATCGTCTATCTTGTAAAATTCATCTGCAATTTCAGGAACTCTGTTTGACACATAAGCAAATAATCCAGCAAAACTTTTTCTGTAAAATTCACCAGCTTTATCTTTTCCTTTTACAAGTACTTTAAAACGGTTGATTGGTTTATCAATAGTTTTGGTAAGTTCAAGTGTTGCAAAAGATGCTTTTTTAGCAGATCTGTATTCTAGCGTATCTAGATCTAGGGTTAAGATGTCTTTACCTTCTTTTTTATAAAATCCTTGTCCTGTTTTGCTACCCAACCATTTGTTTTCCATCATGGTGTTTACAAATTCAGGAAGTTTAAACAAGTCGTGTTGTTCATCATTTGGACAGTTTTCATAAATACCATTGGCAACATGAACCAATGTATCTAAACCTACAACATCAACAGTTCTGAAAGTAGCTGATTTTGGACGACCAATAACAGGTCCTGTTAATTTATCAACTTCTTCAATAGTAAGTCCCATTTCTTTTACCAAGTGAAACAAACTTTGAATTCCGTAAATTCCAATACGGTTTCCAATAAATGCTGGAGTATCTTTGGCCAAAACCGAAGTTTTTCCTAAAAACTTCTCTCCATAAACGGTAAGAAAATCTAAAACCTCTGTGCTTGTTTGTGGCCCAGGAATGATTTCAAATAATTTCAAGTAACGCGCTGGGTTAAAAAAGTGTGTTCCACAAAAATGTTTTTGAAAATCTTCACTTCTACCTTCACTCATAAAGTGAATAGGAATACCAGAAGTGTTAGAAGTAACCAATGTGCCAGGTTTTCTAAATTTCTCAATTTGTTCAAAAACTAATTTTTTAATATCAAGTCTTTCTACAACAACCTCAATAATCCAATCTACACCAGCAATTTTTGCCATGTCATCTGTTGTATTACCAGTTGAGATGCGGTTTGCAAATTTTTGACTGTAAATAGGAGATGGCTTTGATTTTAAAGCTGTAGCTAAACTATCATTTACCAATCGATTTCTAACAATTTTACTCTCTAGTGTGAGTCCTTTTTTTGCTTCGGCATCCGTCAATTCTCTTGGGATAATGTCCAAAAGCAATACTTCTACTCCAATGTTAGCAAAATGACAAGCAATTCCAGAACCCATAATTCCGGATCCTATTACTGCAACTTTTTTGATGGTGCGTTTCATACTTCGTTTATATTTATTTTTTTTTAATTTGTATTGATTTATCTATCTAGTGATACATTTGACTCTAATTCAACTGTTTCCTCAGTGTTTACTTTTTCGACAAGCACATCAAGTGAGTTGTTGTTGTTGTTGTTGTTGTTGTTGTTGTTGTTGT
>NZ_JBWJVJ010000031.1:0-11869 GCF_056428925.1 Flavobacterium sp. GNP011
GTCGGTGATCTAAGCCATAAGCGCCCGGTTCATCGAGCACGAATCGATGCTAATGAAAGTAATCTTCAGCCTCCTGTCGGTTTAAAAAGGAAGTTTCATTAGCATTAAAAATCTCGAATATAAATGCAAATAATCGCTCCTTTTTTGGAACAAAAAATGGGATTAACCCACTTAACTCCCAGAAATTTAGAGTTAAGTAGGTGTAAAAGCATCCATATCGATCATTGTAACAATTTTTAACTAACTCAAGATATTATGAAATCAAATGATATAGTGCCAATCCCGCCACATCCTCATATGTGGTAAATTGTATTGAGGTTATCCTATTTTTTTCATCGCTGTCATCGAAGCACGCAGCCATTCTCCAACTTCTTCAATAGGATGTTGTCTTATGGTTTTGTTAACTGCAATCAAAACGCTATTGTCTACTCCGTTTGAGGTTGAAAATGGTTTCCCAATTACATTTGTTTGTACCGTTTTCATAAAATCAACCAATAAAGGTTTACATGCATGATCAAATAAATAACAACCGTATTCAGCAGTATCCGAAATAATGCGATTCATCTCGTATAATTTTTTTCGAGCGACAGTATTAGCAATCAAAGGCAATTCATGCAATGATTCATAATACGCCGATTCTTCTATAATTCCAGATTGAGTCATGGTTTCAAACGCTAGTTCAACTCCCGCTTTCACCATTGCTATTAATAAAACTCCATGATCAAAATATTCTTGCTCAGAAATAGGAGCTGTAGTTGGTGCTGTTTTTTCAAAATTAGTTTGAGCTGTAGCTGCTCTCCAAGTCAATAAATTGATATCATCGTTAGCCCAATCAATCATCATATTTTTAGAAAACTCTCCCGAAATAATATCATCCATGTGTTTTTGAAACAATGGTCGCATAATTTCTTTTAATTCATCCGCCAAACGAAAAGCTTCAATTTTAGATGGGTTCGAAAGGCGATCCATCATGTTCGTAATTCCACCGTGTTTTAAAGCTTCAGTAATGGTTTCCCAACCGAATTGAATCAATTTTGAAGCATATGCTGGCTCAATTCCCTCTTCAACCATTTTATCAAAACATAAAATTGATCCTGTTTGTAACATACCACACAAAATGGTTTGTTCTCCCATTAAATCTGATTTTACTTCGGCAACAAAAGACGAGTTTAGCACACCTGCTTTATGTCCACCAGTGGCTACTGCATATGCTTTTGCTTGGGCAAAACCTACACCGTTGGGGTCATTTTCAGGATGAACTGCAATTAGAGTTGGAACTCCAAAACCACGTTTATACTCTTCACGAACCTCTGATCCGGGGCATTTTGGAGCACACATGATAACTGTGATATCCTTGCGAATTTGCATTCCTTCTTCAACGATATTAAAACCGTGTGAATACGCTAATGTTGCACCTTTTTTCATTAAAGGCATAATGGCTGTTACCACAGCTGTATGTTGTTTATCTGGTGTAAGATTACAAACTAAATCAGCAGTTGGAATTAATTCTTCGTAGGTTCCAACAGTAAATCCGTGATCAAAAGCGTTGTTAAAAGAAGCTCTTTTTTCTGCAATTGCTTCCGCTCTTAGAGCATATGATATGTCTAAACCTGAGTCTCTCATGTTCAATCCTTGGTTTAAACCTTGGGCTCCACACCCCACAATGACAACCTTTTTATCAGCCAATGCACTAATGCCTTCTGAAAATTCAGCTTGGTTCATAAATTCGCAAACGCCTAATTGTTCTAATTGTAATCGAAGTGGTAATGAGTTGAAATAATTTGCCATTTTGTAATTTTTAAGGAAAGTATAATTTAGTTTTTAGTTTATTTTTAATTTATTGCTACAGTTGCTCGAGCAAGGAAGAAATTTGCATTTTTTCTTTAGAGACTGAAATTCGGCCTGAACGAACAAATTGCATAATTCCAAAAGGTTGCAACTTTTCGTATAAATCTTGAATTTCAGCACGCTGTCCTGATTTTGAAATCACAAAGAAATCTCTTGCTACAGTAACAATTTCGGAGTGACTTTCTTTGATAATGTTTTGGATTTGTTTTTCGTCAAATAACAAACTTGATTCTATTTTAAAAAGTGCATTTTCAAGAAAAATCGTTTCTTCGTCAACGTGATAGAACGCCTTAATCACTTCGATTTGCTTTTCGATTTGTCCTACGATATTTTGCACCCATTTTTCTGTGGTATTCACCACAATTATAAATCGTGAAACGTTTTCAATTTCTGATTCGGATACGTTCAAACTTAAAATATTGATGTGGCGTTTTAAGAATATACCTGATATTCTATTCAATAAACCCACGTTGTTCTCTGAATATACTGAGATGGTAAATGTTTTATTTTCCATTTTTTTATGTTTAAAGTTTTATGTTTAAGGTATAAAAGTTGAATAAAATTCTATTGAAGTTCCAAAACTTTACACCTTAAACTTTAAACTGTTTTTATGACAAACGAATGTCCGATACCGATGCTCCTGTTGGGATCATTGGGAATACATTATTTTCTTTTTCGACCATCACTTCTAGGAAATAAGAATCCTTAGAAGCTAACATTTCTGCAACTGCGCTATCTAAATCTTCCCTTTTTATTACTTTTTTCGCTTTGATATAATAGCCTTCCGCAATAGCAATAAAATTTGGATTGATCATTTCGGTAGAAGCGTATCTTTTGTCAAAAAACAATTGTTGCCACTGACGCACCATTCCTAAAAACTCATTGTTCAAAACGACAATTTTAACTGGAACTTTGGTTTGAAAAATAGTCCCTAATTCTTGAATTGTCATTTGGAAACCACCATCACCAATTATAGCGACAACTTCACGATTTGGCATTCCCATTTTAGCTCCAATTGCTGCTGGTAATGCAAATCCCATAGTTCCTAAACCACCTGATGTGACATTACTTTTTGTTGAGTTGAATTTTCCGTAACGACAAGTAAACATCTGATGTTGCCCCACATCCGAAACCAAAATAGCATCTCCTTTTGAGTGTTTGTTGATCATTTCGATAGTTTCACCCATTGAAATTCCTTCTTTTTTGGGTTTCAGCTCCTCATTTATGACCGCTTCTAATTCAATTTCATATTTAGCTTTAAATTCATTGTGCCAAGAATCATGCGTGTTGTTTTGAATAAGGGGTAGTAAAGCCGTTAAAGATTCTTTCAAATCGGCGACAACGGCTACATCTGTTTTTACGTTTTTATCCACTTCAGCTGGATCAATTTCAAAATGAATTATTTTGGCTTGCTTGGCATATGTGGCAAGGTTTCCTGTTACGCGGTCATCAAAACGCATTCCGAGAGCAATCAACACATCGCATTCATTTGTGAGTACATTGGGTCCATAATTGCCATGCATTCCTACCATTCCTACATTTAACGGGTGGGAAGTTGGCAATGCAGATAAACCTAAAATAGTCCATGCAGCAGGAATACCTGATTTTTCTATAAGTTCTTTTAATTCGGCTTCGGCTTGACTTAAAATTACGCCTTGACCCCAAATGATAAATGGTTTTTTAGCATTATTAATTAAAGTTGCGGCCTCTTGAACCTTATTAGCATTAAGGATTGGTTTAGGATGATAACTTCTAATACTAGTACATTTTTTGTAACTGAATTCCATTTCATCAAACTGTGCATTTTTGGTAATATCAATTAAAACTGGTCCAGGGCGCCCCGATTTGGCGATGTAAAATGCTTTCGCAATAATTTCTGGGATTTCAGAAGCCTCTGTAATTTGGTAATTCCATTTGGTAACCGGAGTCGAAATTCCAATAATGTCGGTTTCTTGAAAAGCATCTGAACCCAATAAATGTTTTCCTACCTGCCCTGTGATACAAACCATTGGTGTTGAATCAATTTGAGCATCAGCAATTCCAGTAACTAAATTAGTTGCTCCAGGTCCTGAAGTTGCTATTGCTACTCCTACTTTACCGGTTGCACGGGCATATCCTTGTGCAGCATGTGTAGCTCCTTGCTCATGACGCACTAATACGTGGTGTAATTCGTCTTTAAATTTGTAAAGTTCATCATAGACTGGCATAATGGCACCACCCGGATACCCGTAAATGATATCCACACCTTCTTCTAATAAACATTTGATAACGGCTTCTGCGCCAGATATTTTTGTATTTCCCATTTTTTATTTTTATTAAGCCACTGCCTTTTTAAAATTCCTTGGCAACAGCACTTTCAATATCAATTTCAAAATTCGGAGTAATAACAATCAAATTTTTTTTTTGCTATTGATATTGCCTTTTGAAATTCCTAGTGGTTTTTATTTATCAGTTACGCAGCCTGTAGAAGCGCTCGAAACTGATCGTATGTATTTAAGTAACACTCCTTTTTTTATTGGCGTTTCTGGTTGGACCCATTTCGATTTTCGACTTGCAAATTCTTCATCCGAAATTTTAAGATCGATGGTATTTTTTATGGCATCAATCGTTATGATATCGCCATTTTGAACTAATGCGATACCGCCACCATCATAAGCCTCTGGAGTAACATGCCCAACTACAAAACCATGTGAACCACCAGAAAATCTACCATCAGTAATCAAAGCGACACTTTTGCCCAAACCAGCACCCATGATTGCAGAGGTTGGTTTTAGCATTTCAGGCATTCCTGGCCCACCTTTAGGTCCACAATACCTAATGACGACTACATTTCCAGGTTTAACCTCGCCGTTTCGGACTCCTTTTATAACATCATGTTCATTTTCGTATACAATGGCATCTCCTTCAAAATACTCGCCTTCGTTACCACTTATTTTTGCGACACAGCCTTCAGAAGCCAAATTGCCGTATAAAATTTGAATATTTCCTGTACTTTTTAATGCTTTTTGAATTTCATGAATTACATCTTGACCGTCATTTAAGTTTGGTACAGAAGCTAAGTTTTCGGCCAAAGTTTTACCTGTGACCGTCAAACAATGTCCGTGTAATAGACCTTCTTTTAATAAATATTTCATAACTGCAGGAACTCCGCCCGCAGCATGAAGATCCTCCATCAGGTATTTTCCACTTGGTTTTAAGTCGGCTAGCAAAGGCGTTTTATCACTAATTCTTTGAAAATCATCCAAAGTTATTTCAATATCTACAGAGTGCGCCATCGCTATCAAGTGCATGACAGCATTGGTTGATCCTCCTAAAACTGCTACCATCGTAATGGCATTTTCAAAGGCTTCGCGTGTCATGATATCTTTCGGTTTGATATCTTTTTCCAATAATATTTTGATGGCTTTTCCGGCATCAAGGCATTCTTGCTTTTTTTCTGGGCTTAAAGCTGGATTTGAAGAACTGTAGGGTAAACTCATCCCCAAAGCTTCGATGGCTGATGACATGGTGTTTGCTGTATACATTCCGCCACAAGCACCCGCACCTGGACAAGAGTTTTGAATTACACCTTTGAAATCTTCAGGTGAAATCGTATTATTAAACTTTTTACCCAATGCTTCAAATGCTGAAACAATGTTGAGCGATTCCCCTTTCCATTTTCCAGAATGAATGCTACCACCGTAAACCATGATCGAAGGGCGATTAAGGCGCCCCATTGCCATAACAGAACCAGGCATATTTTTATCACAACCAGGAATAGCAATTAGTCCGTCATACCATTGTGCTCCCACAACTGTTTCAATAGAGTCAGCAATTACATCTCGAGATACCAATGAAAATCGCATTCCGTCTGTACCATTTGACATGCCATCACTCACACCAATTGTATTAAAAATCAATCCCACTAAATCTTCTTGCCAAACCCCTGTCTTTATATCTTTAGCCAAATCGTTTAAGTGCATGTTACAAGGATTTCCCTCGTATCCCATACTTACGATTCCCACTTGAGCTTTATTCAAATCAGCTTCGGTTAAACCAATACCGTACAACATGGCTTGCGCTGCAGGTTGTGTTTCGTCTTGAGTAATCGTTTTGCTGTATTTATTTAATTCCATTTTTTTTCTGTTATAATTGAACTATTGCGTTGATATTTAAACAATAGTAGACTGTCCGATGTATACATTATCACTTTTAAAATAAAGATCGTCTTTGCTTAGAATATAGTTGGCAATAAAATCTCCTACTTCATTGGTCCCAAATTTTGAATACGGATTCAAATCAGAGGTTACTACATTCAATTCAATTGCTTTTTGCACAGCTTCGTATACTTTTAAGGATTCGGCATGTAGACCAAAATGTTCCAAAAGCATAGCCGCAGAAAGTATAGAAGCAATAGGATTGGCAATATTTTTATTTTTTCCTTCTGGAAAAGAACCATGAATAGGTTCAAAAAGCGCTGATGAACTTCCTAATGACGTCGATGGCAATAATCCAATTGTACCCGTAATAACACTAGCTTCATCAGATAAAATATCTCCAAATAAATTCTCAGTTAAAATTACATCAAATTGTTTTGGATTGATTATAATTTGCATCGCTGCGGCATCTGCCAATAAAAATTCTAAGATAACGTCTGGGTAGCCTTCAGCTAATTCAGTGACAACTTTACGCCACAAACGTGAGGTTTCTAAAATATTTGCTTTATCAACTAAAGTTAATTTTTTGTTTCTTTTTTGAGCAGTTCGAAAGGCTAAATGACTGATGCGAATAATTTCTTCTTCGGAATACTCGCAAAGATCTGAAGCAAAAGTGCCTGTTTCGTTGCTTTTTTTCTCACTAAAATAAGATCCTCCTGATATTTCTCTAAAGATGATGAAATCAGTATTTTCAATTATCTTTCTTTTTAATGGAGACAAATCAAGTAAGTCGGCATAAGGCTTTACAGGTCTAATGTTTGCATATAAACCGAGGGCTTGACGCAGATTTAATAAACCTTGAATAGGACGTAATTTAGTACTTGAAACAGTATCGTCTACGGCGCCAAATAGCACGGCATCCGTATTTAAACAAAGATTTAAAGTTTGTTCCGGTAATGGATTTCCTGTCTTTTCTATTGCAATCGACCCAATTAAGGCATCCTCAAAAACAAATTCATGATCGAAAACGACACCAATAGCATACAAAGCTTTCTTGGCTTGTAAAATTACTTCTGGTCCTATTCCATCTCCTGCAAGTGCTGCTATTTTTAAGTTCATAATATTTGATTTTAGTTTAGGGGCTTTGTTTAATTTAAAACCAACTCCTTATTGATTTTACAAGCTTCAATTATTTGATGAATGTCTTGATCTACTACTTCTTTTTTAATATCAGCAAATTTTAAGAATTCAATATAAACCACATCAAGTTGCATTTTAGTCAATTCATAACCTACTTTTTTTGCTCTGTAAGCCAATGCTGCTCTACCACTTCGGGCGGTCAATACAATTGAAGATTCATTTACACCCACTTCAAGCGGATCCATGATTTCATAAGTGGCTCGATTTTTTATAACTCCATCTTGATGAATTCCGGAGCTATGTGCAAAGGCATTTGCCCCTACAATTGCTTTGTTGGGCTGAACTATCATTCCCATACTTTCTGATACTAACCTACTCATTTCATTAAGCTGACGAGTGTTAATATTGGTATCTAAATTTAAATACGGATGCTGTTTAAATACCATTACCACTTCTTCAAGTGCCGTATTTCCTGCTCGCTCTCCTATTCCGTTGATTGTACATTCTATTTGTCTAGCTCCTTTTATAGCCCCTGCAATTGAGTTTGCAGTTGCCATTCCTAAATCATTATGGCAATGACAAGACAAAATGACGTTATCAATCCCTTTAACATTTTCCTTTAAATATTTAATTTTTGCACCGTATTCATCTGGCAAACAATACCCAGTTGTATCTGGAATATTTAATACGGTAGCTCCTGATTTAATAACTTCTTCGCAGACTCGTGCTAAGAATTCATTATCGGTCCTTCCTGCATCTTCAGCGTAAAACTCTACATCTTCTACGTAGGATTTGGCGTGAGCTACGGCCGCTTTGGCACGTAAAATAATATCTTCTTTTGTAGTATTTAATTTATGGAAAATATGCGAATCAGAAGTTCCGATGCCTGTATGAATTCTAGGTCTTTTGGCATATTGAAGCGCTTGTGCGGCTACATCAATATCATTTTTTACAGCGCGAGTTAATCCGCAAACTACTGCATTTTTAACAACCTTACTTATTTCTGAAACAGATAAAAAATCACCTGGACTAGAAACAGGGAAACCAGCTTCAATAATGTCTACACCCATTTCATCCAATCGATTTGCAATCACTAATTTTTGGTTAGTGTCTAACTTACATCCTGGGACTTGCTCTCCATCACGTAAGGTGGTATCAAAAATTTGAACTTTCTCTCTATTCATTTTAATTTATTTAATGTAATTTGCACAACTTGTAACAAAAATATCTTTCATTAGTTGGATAGAAAACACAATTTCCTGAAATATACTGCTCATAAGGGGTATTTGAACTTTATAAAATACTGATTAACAAAACATTAAGTTATACTATTCTACAATGGCTAACCATCAAAAAGATTTTTTATTTGTATTAATAAAGTCGCTTTCTAAATCTGAGAAAAGACAATTTAAAATTTTTGCAAGTAGATTAGAGACCAGTTCCAATACAAAATTTATTGAACTTTTTAACATACTTGATAAATCAGATGTATATGATGAAAAGCTAATTTTGAAAAGTGGCAGTATCAAAAAAGTGCAATTGTCTAACCTCAAATCGTATTTGTACAAGCAAATTTTGGTGAGTATCCGATTGAACATTCCTAGTCAAAACATGCGTTATCAACTTAGAGAACAAATTGATTTTGCTGCAATTCTATACAATAAAGGCTTGTATAAGCAAAGTTTAAAACTCTTGGATAAAACCAAAATTCTGGCCTTAGAAAATGATGAAAAACTAATGGCCTATGAAATTGTAGAATTTGAGAAACTCATTGAATCCCAATACATAACCCGCAGTATTCAAGGTCGTGCAGATGAATTGGTAGTACAAGCTAAAGAGTTGAATTACCGCAATACCATTTCTAGTAAATTATCAAACTTATCACTACAGCTCTATGGTATCATGCTCAAAACCGGTTATGTAAAAACCGATGCAGAGTTTACTTATATTGATGACTATTTTAAAAAACACATCTCCAAATTCGACGAAAAAAAGTTTGGTTTTAGAGAAAAATATTGGTTTTATAATGCCAATTTGTGGCGCAGTTTTTTAGTGCAGGATTTTTTATCATGTTATAAATATGCTTTAAAATGGGTGACCCTTTTTTATGATAATCCCAATATGATTTACTTGAATCCTGTTTTTTTCTTAAAAGGGAATCATTACTTACTGGAGTCATTGTACATGTTGAAGTACAAAACCAAGTTCAAAAAATACTTAGATTTATTAGAAGAAACCATAAAAGATTCCCGCTTTCCAGTGAATGATAATATTGCGAGTTTGTCCTTTTTATATGTTTATAACAACAAACTTAATTTACATATTTTAGAAGGTACTTTTGCAGAAAGTGAATATTTAATTCCTGAAGTATTGCATAAATTAAAAATGCATACGGATCATCTTGACGAGCATCACGAAATGTTGTTTTACTACAAATTTGCTTCTATTTATTTTGGTAACGAAAAATATGCTGAAAGTATTTTTTATTTAGAGAAAATCATCAACAATAAAAACCTTTCCATGCGTGAGGATTTAATGTGTTTTGCGCGCTTGCTGTGCTTGATAGCACATTATGAATTAGGGAAAGATTACTACTTAGAAAATCAACTCAAAAATACGTATAAGTTTTTACTCAAAATGAACGACTTGCATGAGGTGCAAAAAGAAATTATTAAATTCTTGAAAAATTTAAACTCTATTTATCCGACAGATATCAAGAAAGAGTTTATAAAAATGCGAACTCGTTTTGTCGAATTAGAACAAAATACCTATGAAAAACGTGCCTTTTTATATCTAGATATTATTTCTTGGTTAGAAAGTAAAATAGAAAATCGCAAGATTAGCGTCATTATAAAGGAAAAAGCAAAACTAAACAATCGGTAAAAAACAAAAAGGAGGCTAAAGCCTCCTTTTCTATTCAATTTCTTTACGACCGCGCATTATATCTTCAAAACTGGAACATTTTACAAACTCTTGGTCACCATCAATTTGTATGGGCAAAAATATAAATTCAACTTCTGAAAGGTCTTCTTTCAAATAAAAAGCCATATCGTCTAATTTATAAAACCATTCTTTGTCAAATTGTACTTTATTTATAGTGGCATCTTTGACTAATAATTTTTCGTTAAGCGGCTTCATGAGTACGTTTTAATTTTTTTTCAAAAATAGAAACATCATTTTGTTGCTACAAATACAAATGAATTATTTTCAAAAAAAAATAGATAATTATAAATAGATTATAATGTAAAAACTAATGGTTACTTTTAATAAAAAAATTATGAACGGATTCTTTAAAACAATACTAGCGGGCTACGGAGCTAAAAAACTAGGTGGAGGTTGCTTTGGCACCATTCTAATTTTTATAATTATCTATTGGATTTTAGGTTATTTTTAGAATTAAAATACTAAAAACAATCTAAAATAACTTCCATATTAATACGCCAACAAGGCATTAAGTGCATTTTCAAACCTGCCTTTGGGTAAATATTGATCCTCTAATGCTTTTGTAAACGGAATTGGTGTGTCTAAACTTGCCACACGTTTCACTGGTGCATCTAAATGTTGAAAACATTGTTCCATAATCATTGCTGATAAATCACTAGCAATTCCGCCAAACATGGAATCTTCCTGATAAATAATAGCTCTCCCCGTTTTCTTTACAGAAGCAAAAATAGCTTCGGTGTCTAAAGGTTGGAGCGTTCTTAAATCTATTAAATCTGCTGAAATATCAGGATTTTTTGATAAAGTTTCTAAAGCCCAATGAACCGCAGCACCAAATGATATTATCGTAACATCATTTCCTTCTTTCAACTGCGCTGCTTTCCCTAATGGTAAAGTATAATAATCTTTTGGTACATCCTGATACACGCTTCGATACAATTGTTTATGTTCAAAAAACAACACTGGATTAGGATCGTTTATAGATTCGTTCAACAAACCTTTTGCATCATACGGAAAGGCTGGATAAACTACTTTTAAACCGGGTGTTTTGGTAAACCAAGCCTCATTAGTTTGTGAATGAAAAGGTCCAGCTTGTGTCCCGCCACCGCATGGCATTCGCACCACAACATCTGCTTTTTCTAACCATCGGTAATGTGATTTGGCTAATAAATTGACTATTGGATTGAATCCTGTTGAAACAAAATCAGCAAACTGCATTTCCACAATCGCTTTGTAACCATTAATAGATAATCCCATTCCTGCTGAAACCACTGCACTTTCACAAATGGGTGTATTAATCACACGCTCTTTTCCAAATTGCGCCACAAATCCATCTGTAATTTTGAATGCTCCACCATACTCAGCAATGTCTTGCCCCATGATAACTGAGTTCTCATGACGTTCCATGGATTGTCTTAAACTGGCAGAAATTGCATCTATAAAACGGATATTTTCTTTTTCTGTTTTAGGTTTAACTTCTTCAAATACAAATGGTTTGTACACGTCATTTAGTTCTTCAGTTAAAGAAGCTTCTATTTCAGGTTCTGCATTGGCAAGAGCCAAACTTTCGTCTATATCTTTCTTAATTTCTAATCGTAGCCCTTCATCAAACTCAGCTGTAAGAATGTTGTTGTCTGACAAAAAGTTTCTGAAATTTTCCACAGGATCTTTTTCAGCCCACATATCCATTAATTCCTGCGGAACGTATTTTGTTCCACTCGCCTCCTCGTGCCCGCGCATTCGGAAGGTTTTAAACTCTAATAAAACAGGTCTTGGATTTTCTTTCATTGAAGCCTTTAATTCAG
>NZ_JBWJVJ010000032.1:0-9826 GCF_056428925.1 Flavobacterium sp. GNP011
GTTGTTGTTGTTGTTGTTGTTGTTGTTGTTGTTGTTGTTGTTGTTGTTGTTGTTGAAAATGTTTTTTTCTACAATTAATTCGTTAATAATATCAGCAACTTCAATAAAGTGTTGTAGTTTTTCTTCAGAAATTGATTTGCGTACAGCATCATTAAATTTCAGAACTGTATTTTTCGAAAGTTCTCTTTTTTCTTTTCCAAATTCTGTTAAGTAAATCAATACTCCACGACCATCCTCTGGGTTTTTCTTGCGAATAATCAAGCCTTTTTCCTCCATGGATTTAAGAGTTCTAGTTAAGCTTGTGGCTTCCATTCCCATTTTAGGTCCTAATGAAGTTGATGGAGTACCTCCCTCTTTATCTATGCTCAGTAATGCAAAACCTGTTGCCATACTTGCATCATATTTTGATGCTTCTTCATTATACATTCTGGCGACTGCTTGCCATGTTGCTCTTAAAATGTAATCTATTGTTTTATCTTTCATGGGAAACTATATCGATTTCAAATATAATAAAAAAAATACTATGCACGCATAATAAAAGTATTTTTTTTATTAAAAATTTATTAAATATAAAAAAACATTCTTGAATATGAGAACTTTATAAGGTAAAGTATCTTGTAATGGGTTGTAGTCTATATGTTGTTATAACCAGACAAAGCCTAATTTTTAGACCGAAAAAAAGCCACAAGTAAAACTTATGGCTGATAATGGGTAACATTATATTTTAATTTAAATTCCTTGATAAGGTTTTAAGACATTATATTAATTGTAAATTTTATTAAATAAATCAGCATATTTTTGTAAAACTATTTTTCGTTTTAATTTAAGGGTAGGAGTAAGTTCTCCACCTTCAATAGACCATACATTCGGGGTAAGCTCAAAACGTTTTATTTTCTCCCAATTCCCGAATTTTTCATTTAAAGTATCTACTTCTTGCTGAATGCGTTCTATTACTTTTTCATTGGCTATGATGGCTTCATTACTACTTCCTAAATCAATTTTATGAATTAAAGCCCATTCTTTAACGAATTCAAAACTAGGTTGGATGAACGCTCCGGGCATTTTTTGTCCGTCACCTATTACCATGATTTGCTCAATAAAACGGGATTGTTTCATAGTATTTTCAATTAGTTGCGGTGCAATATATTTTCCTCCTGAGGTTTTAAACATTTCTTTTTTACGGTCTGTTATCTTCAAGAATCCTTCTTTGTCAAATTCTCCTATGTCACCCGTATGAAAGTAATTATCTGTAATTACTTCGCTTGTTAGTTGAGGGTCTTTGTAATAACCCATCATAACATTAGGACCTTTGCAAAGAATTTCACCATCTTCCGCAATCACTACTGATACATTATCAATAACTTTACCTACTGTTCCTACTCTAAAACCTTTATTTCTAATGTCGTTTACAGAAATTACAGGTGAAGTTTCCGTTAGTCCATATCCTTCCATAACCGGGATTTCTGCTGCTGCAAAAATTCTGGCTAATCTAGGTTGCAAAGCAGCACTACCAGATACCATTAAGTCAAGTTTTCCGCCTAAACCTTCTTTCCATTTGCTAAAAATTAGTTTTCGTGCAATTTTAAGTTGGAACTCATACCAAAATCCATTTTTGCCGTAAGGCTCATAAACAAGACCTAAATCAATAGCCCAGAAAAAAAGTTTTTTCTTTACTCCTGTGAGTTCTGTTCCTTTGGCATAAATTTTATCATATACTTTTTCAAGAAGTCTAGGAACGGCAGTAATTACAGTAGGTTGCACCTCTTTGATGTTATCACTAATGCGCTCAATAGATTCTCCAAAATAGATGGATACACCATAATATTGGTATAAATAGAGAATCATGCGTTCAAAAATGTGGCAAATAGGCAAGAAGCTCAACGCTCTACTTTTTCCTGCTTCAAAAGGAATTCTTTTGGCGCTGTCTAAAACATTAGAAACTATATTTTGATGGGATAACATTACGCCTTTAGGTCTTCCTGTTGTTCCAGAAGTATAAATAATAGTAGCTAAATCCTCTGATTTTACATCATTTTTGCGTTGCTCTACTGTATCTTGATGGCTCATGTCTTCGCCTAAAACTAGCAATTCTTTCCAGTTAGCGCATCCTTCGATTTCATTGAAAGAATAAATTCCTTTTAGAGTAGGAACATTTTTTTGAACCAAAAGCAGTTTTCGTAAAACCTCACTATCTGATACAAAACAGTAAAGAGACTCGGAGTGGTTTAAAATATATTCGTAATCATCCTCGGATATGGTAGGATAAATAGGTACAGTTTGAGCCCCAGTTTGTAATACACCAATATCCATCACGTTCCATTCAGTTCTGTTATTGGTAGATATGATGGCTATTTTATCATTTTTTTTAATTCCTAGTTTGATCAACGCACGGGATATAGCATTAGCATTGGCAATGTATTCTTGTGTAGAAGTTTTGATCCATTCTCCATTTTGTTTGGTAACCAACGCATCTGAAATAGATGTATATTTTTCTTGTTGGTAGTAAGGGAAATCAAAGAGGCGGGTGATGTTTATCATTAGGGAAATATTGTTTTGGATTGCAAATTAAAAAAAAAATAGTGATAAATTTTTAAAATTAGAAATTTTATAGTGAAAATTAATAATTATCTGTGTTTTAAAGTCTAAAATTGAAGTTTCCAACCTCTTTTGACGATTATAATGAATTCAGAAAGTAGTATTTGACGTATTTTTTTAAGCATAAATTGATAGCAGTGAAAAAAAGCAGTGGCTCGCTTTTATTTATGTTTATGAAGGAATTATTCGCTTAATTATCAATGTTTAATAATTAAGCGAAAATAATTCTATCAAGAAATAATGGCGTTGCTGTATTTGGGTACTAATTCAAAATATCAAAAAACGAACTACTACAGTTTAATTATAACTTAATTAAAATACTAATTCCTTAAAAGTTCTTAATTAATTTATTGCTAAGATAGCTGATAGTATACATTTGTTTTTATTTATATTTGTAATAATAACTATAAAATATGTAAATGAATTATACACTTCACCAACTCCAAATATTTCTTAAAGTAGTTCAAACAAAAAGTGTTACTAAAGCAGCCGAGGCGTTGCATCTTACTCAACCCGCAGTTTCTATTCAATTAAAAAATTTTCAAGATCAATTTGATATTCCTCTTACTGAAGTGGTGGGTAGAAGATTGTATATCAGTGATTTTGGACAAGAAATTGCTGATGTGGCTCAAAATATAATCAACCAAGTGGAGACAATAAACTATAAAACAATAGCCTTTAAGGGGCAATTGAGTGGTAGATTAAAAGTGTCTGTTGTATCTACTGGTAAGTACGTTATGCCTTATTTTTTGTCTCATTTCATGAAACTGCATTCTAGTATTGAACTTCAAATGGATGTTACCAATAAAAGTATGGTTTTAAGTAGTCTTGAAAAAAATGAAATAGATTTTGCTTTAGTATCTGTTTTACCTACTAATTTGAATGTAGAACGATTGGATCTTTTGCAAAATAAATTGTATCTCGTTGCTAATTCAAATTTTGATCAATCAAAACTTAAAAGCGATAGTGCTATTTTTGATGAAGTTCCTCTTATTTTTAGAGAAAAAGGGTCTGGAACTCGCCAATTAATGGAAAGTTTCATAGATAAAAATGCTGTAATGATTCCTAAAAAAATGGAATTAACCTCAAATGAAGCAGTTAAACAAGCTGTAATTGCAGGTTTAGGATGTTCCATAATGCCTCTTATTGGGATAAAAAATGAATTGGCTAATAAAGAGCTTCAGATTATTCCTTTCAAAGGATTGCCTATAACCACAACTTGGAGTATTATTTGGTTAAAAGGTAAAAAACACGCGCCTGTTGCGGCTGCATTTTTAGCGCATTTGGATCAAGAAAAAGCAACCATTATTAAAGAAAAATTCAATTGGTCTGAAGGATATTAAGCTTCTTTTGGCTTAAACCAAAAAAAAAGCCTTACCAAAAAGCAAGACTATTTTTTTATAAATTGATTCTGAATTTTTATGGTAGTAAAACTCTATCAATAATATGTACCACACCATTGCTACATTGAATATCAGGAATAACCATGTTAGCAGGAATAGTGTTGCCATTACTTTTTACTGTAAATACTCCATTTAAGAACGGGCTGTATGTTAAGGTACCACCACCAGCTGTTGTAGCTGTTGTTGCAGTTTGTTCTGATGTAAATTTACCTCCGCTAATAGCATGGTTTAATAAAACTTGTTGTAGAACTGCTTGAGGAGCATTTGCTACGTCTTGTATCGTTGCAAATCCAGCAGCTTTGAATGCAGCATCTGTTGGAGCATAAATAGTGAAATTGTTTGCAGGATTTGATAATGTAGGTGCTAGTCCAGATGAAATAACGGCTTGCACTAAAAATGTAAGTTCTGGTGATTTAAAAACTTTAGAATCTTTAAGTAATATTGCCGAGTCTACAATGTTTACTCCGGTTGCAATCATAACTTTATCAATAGCATGTACTGTTCCATTACTTGCTGCTACGTTAGTAAGAATTATTTTTGATCCGTTGATGTACAAATCGCTTCCTCTACTAATAAAACGTCTGTTAATGGTTAATGCAGATGCAGATGTACCTCCAGCCATAATTTGGTTTGCCATTAAACTTCCGTTTGAAACGTGGTACAATAAAGTATTTGTTAAAAAACTGTTTTGCAAAACGCCAAGGCTTCCACTATTTACCAGCCCTAATTTTGCGAAAGCATCATTAGTAGGAGCAAAGACTGTATATTTTCCTGATGGATCGTTTGGATTACTATTACTTAATACACCTGCAACTCCACCTTGAATAGCGGCTCCTTCTAGAGTACTAAAATTTGCGTTTGCTACTGCAATGGCTGCAATACTTGGTTTTTCATCTTGATAATCATTCTCGCATGATGACAATGTAGCTAGTAAAGTTAGTGCTACTACTACGCTTTTTATGTTTACGTTTTTCATTTTGTTGTCTGTTTTTATTAAAATTTGTATACTAAACCACCGTATAAACCAGTAGCTTTACCAACGTTTCTACCTTCAATTACGGTGCTTGCACCTGCTGAAACACCTACTTCTTTTGTAACAGGGGTGTAGAGATTTAATCCTACTTTGGTATAATTTACTTGTGTACTTGGGAAAAAACCTGTGAATCCCTGTCCAAGGATATCAACTCCGCTTGTAGATGTTTGGTTGGCTATAAATGCATCAGCATAAAATAAACTTGCTGCATATCCTAATTTTATTTCACTTGAGTATGAATTTGGAACTTCATCTGATGCAAAATTTCCAGCAAACTGTGCAGATGCAAATATTCCCGAATTCGTTATGTACATTGCCATACCTGTTGTGCTTACTGTTGTAGCACGGTTTCCAATAGCGATGATAGATTGTAATCCCTCATTAACGTTGTAATCTCCTAGCGGTGTTTTAAGTCCCAAAGCTCCTATAAGACGTAGCGATGATTTTCCGAAATCAAAATAAAACGGACTGTACTTTACAAAAACTGAAACATCTTGAAGACCTTTTCTTTCATTTTCAAAGTTATTGTTTGTCAATACTTCTTGCGATGCATTACCAGTTGCTGTGATGTATGGTAAAACCATCACAACATCAACTTGGTCCGAAATTCCGTAAACCCCATAAATAGATGCGCTAGTGATTTTTACGTCATTAAAAACAGGAACGCTCTCAACTTCTTGTGGAACAAGAAAAACATTATCATATTTCTCAAAACTATAAGAAAGCGCAACATTTCCCTTTCCTTTTCCTTGCATAAAACCGCTAATTGGGCTTTGTGAAAATGCAGTGGTTACACATCCTAGTGTAGTTACTGCAAGCAATAATACTATTTGTTTTTTAATCATAATGGTTATTGTTTATTGTTTAACTTTGTTTTTGTCATTTACGGAGATACTTCTCTTTTGGTTTTGTTTTTTTGAAAAAAAATGAAATTATTCTTAAAATATCAATTTTTCAACAAGTTATAAGTGCTAAATTAAAGGTTATACCCTTCGTCATAAAGTCTCTTTCTTAATTTTTATTTATTTTAAATAAATCCTTTAGGGCGTTGTTTTGAGTAATTAAATTCTATCAAATCCTCTACTAAGCCTTGTTTGGTTCATATTTATTACTATTTGAGTTTAAAATAAAATATTAACGAACAACAAAGTATTGAATAAAAAAAGGCGCTTTTGTAAAAAAGCGCCTTTTAAAAAGTTAGTTTAACTAAAATAATATAACTTATTTTTTATTTTCTATCCAAGTTCTAGCATTTACAAACGCTTCTAACCAAGGCGAAACTTCGTCTTTTTGATCTCTGTTAGGATAATTAGCCCAGTTCCAAGGGAAAGTTGAACGTTCAATATGTGGCATCATCACTAAATGTCTTCCTGTAGTGTCGCACATCATGGCCGTGTTGTAGTCCGATCCATTTGGATTAGCTGGATAGCCTTCATAACCATATTTCGCCACAATGTGATAGTTTTCTTCTGCTAATGGCAAATTGAATTTTCCTTCACCATGAGAAATCCAAACTCCTAAAGTAGTTCCTTCTAAAGTAGAAAGCATTACCGAATTGTTTTTCTGAATTTTTACAGAAGTAAAACCACTTTCATGTTTGTGCGAATCGTTATGTTTCATTTTTCCATGCACTTCATGTTCTGGCGTAATCAATTCTAATTCCATCATTAACTGACAACCATTGCAAATTCCAACAGAAAGAGTGTCTTCTCTTTTGAAGAAGTTTTTCAAAGCCGTATTTGCTTTTTCATTGTATAAAAATGCTCCAGCCCAACCTTTTGCCGAACCTAAAACATCTGAATTCGAAAAGCCTCCGACAGCTCCAATAAATTGAATATCTTCCAAGGTTTCTCTTCCTGAAATTAAATCCGTCATGTGAACGTCTTTAACATCGAAACCTGCTAAATACATCGCGTTAGCCATTTCACGCTCTGAATTACTTCCTTTTTCACGAATAATCGCCGCTTTTGGTCGGTTAGTGTTGGAAACTACAGGTAACTTTCCATCAAAATGAGATGGGAAAGTAAATTGTAAAGGTTGATTCGCGAAATTTTCATAACGCTCAAGCGATTTTCCATTTTTAGTTTGTTTCTGATCTAATAAGAAAGACGTTTCAAACCAAATTTCTCTATATTTTTTTGAAGAAAATTCAAAGGAATCTTCATGATTTACAATAGAAATTGTATCCGAATTCGTTACCGTTCCAATATTGAAAATTTCTACTCCATTCGCTTTAAATGTAGCTTCTACTTCAGCCTCCGCTTGGAAAACAACGGCAATGTTTTCTGAAAATAATAATTTTGTAGAATCGATTTCATTGATAGAAGTTAAGTCGAAATTCGCACCTAAATTCACATCTGCAAAACACATTTCTAATAAAGTTGTGATTAAGCCACCACTTCCGATATCGTGTCCGGCTTTGATTTTTCTATCTTTAATTAAATCTTGTAACGTATTAAATGCATTTTTGAAGAAAGCCGCATTTTTGATAGTTGGCGTTTCATTTCCAACTTTATTTTGCGTTTGATTGAATGAAGAACCTCCTAATTTGAAACTATCTTGAGATAAGTTTAAGTAGTAAATGTTTCCACCATTTCGTTGTAAAACAGGCTCTACAACTTTCGTAATATTTGAACAATTTCCAGCTGCAGAAATAATCACTGTTCCTGGTGCAATTACTTCATCATTTGGATATTTTTGTTTCATCGAAAGCGAATCTTTTCCGGTTGGAATATTGATTCCTAATTCGATAGCAAAATCTGAACAAGCTTGAACCGCTTCATATAAACGAGCATCTTCACCTTCATTTTTACAAGCCCACATCCAGTTTGCCGATAAAGAAACCGAATCTAAACCATCTTTTAACGGTGCCCAAACTAAGTTAGAAAGCGATTCTGCAATTGCATTTCTTGTACCAGCAACTGGGTCAATTAAAGACGAAATAGGAGCGTGGCCAATGGAAGTGGCAATTCCTTCTTTTCCTTTGAAGTCTAAAGCCATTACACCAACATTGTTTAAAGGTAATTGTAACGGTCCAGCGCATTGTTGTTTAGCAACTTTTCCACCTACACAACGGTCGACTTTGTTCGTTAACCAATCTTTACAAGCTACAGCTTCTAGTTGTAAAACTTGCTCTAAATAGGTTGGAATTTCTTTTGAGTTATATTCTGAATTGCTGTAATTTCTAGCAATTGTTGTATCTGTCATGATAGTTTTTGGTGAACTTCCGAAAAAGTCTTCCAAAGCGTAGTCCATAGGTTTTAAACCAGTAGATTTCGATTCGAATGTAAATCTATGATCATTAGTAACTACACCCACTTCATACATTGGCGAACGTTCTCTATCCGCAATTCTTTGTAAGATGTCCATGTCTTTCTCACCAATTACTAATCCCATTCTTTCTTGAGATTCGTTTCCGATGATTTCTTTGGCTGAAAGTGTTGGATCTCCAACTGGTAATTTATCTAAATCGATTAATCCACCTGTTTCTTCTACTAATTCTGACAAACAATTTAAATGTCCACCCGCACCATGATCGTGAATAGAAACAATTGGATTGTGATCACTTTCCACTAAACCACGAATAGCATTTGCGGCACGTTTTTGCATTTCTGGATTAGAACGTTGGATCGCATTTAGTTCAATTCCTGAACCAAAAGCACCTGTGTCTGCTGATGAAACTGCAGCTCCACCCATTCCAATTCTATAATTTTCACCACCAAGAATGACAATTTTATCACCTTCTTGTGGTTTCTTTTTTATGGCTTGATCTAATTTTCCGTAACCAATTCCACCCGCTTGCATGATTACTTTATCGTAACCAATTTTGCGATTTTCTTCTTCGTGTTCGAATGTTAAAACTGAACCAGTAATTAACGGTTGTCCAAATTTATTTCCAAAATCTGAAGCTCCATTTGAGGCTTTAATTAAAATATCCATTGGTGTTTGATACAACCAAGGACGTTCTTCCATGGCGCCTTCATACTTGCGATTGTTTGTTAATCTTGAATAAGAAGTCATATAAACAGCGGTTCCTGCTAAGGGTAATGAACCTTGTCCACCAGCCAATCGGTCACGAATTTCTCCTCCAGAACCTGTTGCAGCTCCGTTGAAAGGCTCAACTGTTGTTGGGAAATTGTGCGTTTCTGCTTTTAAAGACAATACAGAATCAAATTCTTTTTCTTCGTAAAAATCAGGTTTGTCAGCGCTTTTGGGTGCAAATTGTGTGACTTTCGGACCTTTAACAAAAGCCACGTTGTCTTTATAGGCTGAAACAATATCGTTTGGATTAGTTTCAGATGTTTTTCGAATTAATTTGAATAATGATGTAGGTTTTTCTTCTCCATCCACCAAAAAAGTTCCATTGAAAATTTTATGACGACAGTGTTCTGAATTGGCTTGTGAGAAAGCAAAAATTTCAGAATCCGTTAGTTTTCTACTTAATTTTGTGGCTAAATTATCTAGATATTCAACTTCTTCTAAACTTAAAGCTAAACCTTCTTGTTTATTATATGCATCAATATCATCAATTTCTAAAATATCTTCAGGTTCAATATTTATCGTAAAAATGTCTTGATGCAATTCCTCGTATTTTTGAAGCAACATCGGATCAAAATCAGTGAAATTAGCTGATACTTTTTCGAATTCTTCAATTCTAATAATTCCAGAAATCCCCATATTTTGGGTGATTTCTACTGCATTGGTACTCAATGGGGTAATCATAGCAGCACGTGGTCCAACAAAAAAATAAAAAAAAAAAAAAAAAAAAAAAAAAAAAAAAAAAAAAAAAAAAAAA
>NZ_JBWJVJ010000033.1:0-8749 GCF_056428925.1 Flavobacterium sp. GNP011
CTCGATTGTACAAAATATGAAAAGAAAAAAAAATTTTTAATTCAAGAGGCATAATACTGCCAATTAAGGTTTAACAATTAAAATGGAAGGTGTGTTATTTAGCCAAATACTTTGTGAGTCAATTAACTTCTTCCAACTCTCTAAACTAATTATCATTAAATGTTGTTGCTTCAAAAACTCTTTACTCATTGTTTTCTCACTCATCATCATTATATGATTGGGTGCTATTTGTTCAATTGATCGAATTGTTTCTTGCATATTAGAATTGTTTTTTACAAAATCTAAGGAATCTATAATTGTAATTTGTGATCCATTATTATGAATAAGCTTTTGCGCAAATTCAATCAAAAAAGAATCCTCATTACTAAAAATAGGTATAAAAATAGTATCAAGATTTTCTAATCCTTTATCAACTAAAATTCCGACTGACATTTTACTGTTAGTTAAAATCTGTCTAGTGTTTTCATCAAAAGGAGAATTTTCAAACAGCCCTTCTTTCCCTGTAATCTTGTCTAATAATCGGTCTGGATTTATGATTCTTGTTGTGAATCCTAATACTTTGCCTAATAAAGTACCTTCAAATATAGATTGTCCTAAACCAATTAATAAAAAATCATATTCTCCTTTATTAGCGGTTTCAATTATTTCAGAATTAACATCATTTGATACTTTAAACTGTGTAATAATATCTTGATTTAATTGCTCTGACTCAGCTAGAACAGGTATAAAAACTTCTTTTTCATAATCTTTCAAATCAAATGAATGTAGCTCTGAACTCGACGACAAATGCAAAGTTGTAACAATGGTATTTTTAGTTTGCTTTCTTACCAAGCTATTAGCAACCCTCAACAACGTTTTCCCTTTATCAGGTGTTGCAAAAGATATCAAAATTTTAAACTTACTTTTATTCTCAATGGCATCAGGAATAAAAGTTGACTTGTTTTTAAAAATATAATTAATCAAATCCAATGCTGGTCCCGTCATAAAAGTAGTAACCAAGGCCATTATAACCATCATGGTAAACACTTCTGTCGATAAAACCCCTAAGTCATATCCGATGTTTAAAACTACTAATTCCATCAAACCCCTAGTATTCATTAAGGCGCCGATTGATAGGCTATCTCTCCAATTGTGACCAACAAATTTTGCAGCTAGAGCACTTCCAAAAAATTTACCTATAACAGCTACTGCGATTATAACTGCTGTCATTTCCCATAAATTTGGATTATCTAATAAGCCTATTTGAGTGCGTAAACCCGTAAAAACAAAGAATAAGGGTAGTAAAACAATCACAGATACATCTTCTACTTTTTCTATAAATACGGTTCTGAATTTAGTGTTTTCAGGCATAATAGCTCCAGCCATAAATGCGCCAAACAAAGCATGTATACCTATAAGCTCAGAAACATATGATGAAAATAATAAGGTTAAAAAGAAAATAGCCACCACTGGTTTATTTAAACTTTCCTTAGTGTTGTTAATCTCAGCAACTCTTTTAAGGAATGGGCGGACAACTTTTAGCATTACTACTACATAAAGTACCGCCAAGCCGATAACATATAGTGAACTGGTAAATGATCCTGCTTTAACAATTGCTATAACAGCTGCTAAAATACACCAAGCTGTTACATCATCAGCGGCAGCACAAGTAATAACAATAGTACCCAGTTTAGTTTTATGAATACCACGTTCTTGTACAATTCTGGCTAAAACAGGAAAGGCAGTAATACTCATAGAAATTCCTAAGAACAAACTATACGAAGAAAATTCAATCCCTTTGGGAGCAAAGGAAGAATAAGTAAAATAAGCCAATGCTACTCCCAGAGCAAAAGGAATTATAATACTAGCATGACTAATAACAACAGCATCATGGGCTTTGTTTTTTAAGGATTTTAAATCCAGTTCCATCCCAATAACGAACATAAAAAAGATTAATCCAATTTGGCTTAAAAACTGTAGATTACCTAAAGACTCCTTTGGAAAAAGAAAGGCTGAAAATTCAGGATAATACATCCCAATTAATGAGGGACCCAAGACGATACCTGCGATGATTTCGCCAATTACAGAGGGTTGCCCAATTTTTCTACAAATCCACCCAAAGCATCGTGCGGCTAAAATTATCGTAATTATTTGAGCTAAAAGGATAGATAATGGATGCTCTAGATTATGTTGCATTGATATTGTAAAGCTTTCCCAATGTCCATTCTCTTTTGGGTTAGCAACAATATTTTGTCCTATTTCTAGTAACTTACCTTTAAGAATAATCCAATACATTAAAGAGGAAAAACCACCAATAATTATCAAGTAAAATACGGAGCTTTTGATACCTTTCATACACTGTTGTTTTAAAATTGAATTCTATTTTTAGTGCAAATATGAGAAGTCATTTACGAGAAAAAGAACGAATCTTATAGTAATTTTAATGCAATGTAATAAGCTGGTAAAACTTTGTAACAAGTTATATTTTTAGCATTTGCAAGAAGTTGGAACGGTAGGTATCGCTTAGAACCAAACTAATGAATTTACCATCTTTGAATTTATTTTTAAGCACAATTTCGCTGTGATTATAATACTGTATTGCTTCTAATGCAAGAATCTCTTTTTTGTTTATTCTACAAAAAAGATCTTTCGGTAATTGATTTAGAATTGATTCGAAATTTATGTTCTTTAAAATTACTATTGTTCCATTGACAGTAAGAACTTCTTTATCTCTGCTGTCATTATCAGCAGGTTTTATGTAAACAATGTCACCCATGTATAAAATTGCCTTACCCTTATCGGTATTAATTGGAATAAACCCTTTAGAATCTTTTATTTTTTCATGTTGCACAACTGCTTTGGTAATGGCTTTTTGTAAACGCTCCTTAGAAACAGGTTTTATTACATAATCTACTGCATCTATATCAAAGGCATCAACAGCATATTTCTTATAAGCCGTTGTAAAGATTACTAGCTTGTCTTTCAGCATTCCTCCAAGTGTTAATCCATCAATTCCCGGCATTTCAATATCAGTTATACACAAATCAAAATCAAGAATTGAAATTTCTTGAAGCAATTTTTCAGGATTATTGAATGATTTAACAATCTCCAATTCTGGAATTTGTTCGCAAAGCATTTTAATGTAAATTAATCCAGGTAATTCATCATCCAATAAGATGCATTTCAGTTTTGTATTCAAGTAGATTTATTTTTAAATGTGCTGTATAAATAGTATCGTCAATAAAAGTATCCAGTTGGTATTGATTCTTGTAAATAATTTTAAGCCGTTGTTCCAAAGTAGTTATTCCGATTCCACTTCGTCCTTTTCTCATTGCTTTTTTATCTGAAATCTTATTTGATACTGTAAGTGAAAAACTATCATCTTTAAATTCAAATACTATAGTAATGAAAGCATCTGAACTTTGTAAATCGGCATGTTTAAAAGCATTCTCTATCAAGTCAATTGAAATTAATGGAGCCAATAATTGTTGCTCATAAAGTTTCTCATTCTCGTTAATTTTTTTCTTTACTTTCAATTCAAAAAGTGGACTAATCTTAATTTTATTAATCTCGATTAAATTTAGCGCAAATTCTATTTCCTGTTTTGGAGTAACTAACTTTTGTTGGCTGTCGTACAATATATAATCTAGAACATTAGCTAATTTATCAAGAGTGAAATAAGTTTGATAAGCATGTGATTGTATTGAATTGAGTATGTTTTTAAATAAATGTGGATTAAGGCGAGATTCTAAAGTATCTAATTTCAAATTATCAACTTTCATCTCGAGAGTATTGAATTTATCATGAAGTTCTTGCTTTGATTTATTTGTATGAAATAAACGCCAAGCCAAAAAACCAGAAAAAAGTAACAACAGAACTATAAAAAAAGAAAGTATCTCAATCATAACAACACTAAATAGTCAATTGACAAATTTAGGGTTATTTTTTTATAATTATTTAATAATTAACCTACGTAAAAATTATTCTAAACCAACGGGGATTATGGAAATTTAAAGGAATTAGAATAAATCAGATAATAAATGATTGTTTTAATCCAAAACTGTCACTTCATTCTAACGCTTTAAAAAATAAATGTGAACTAAGATGTTTGATAATTGCTAATAGATAGATTTTTAGTGCTATTTTCCATTTCTAGTGAAGTTCCAAAGCTGTATACGGTATATGATTTTCATAAGTCACTTTAGAAGCTTTCATATTAAGTCCTTTTTCACTGTACTTATCCATACCGCACAGCTCATACGTAATCGGACATCTATTCATCTTCCATCAATTTAACCATTACTGCTCCTATTAGATCATTTCCCATTGTTATAAGTTGAGAGAAATAATCTTTCTTATCAATTTTCACAATTCGTAGTAATCCCTCTAACATAACACCTTCAGGCAATAGCCCTTCAAAAAAGGGTGGAAAGAATGTATAGCTATATTTTTTCTGAGTTGTAGGCATGATCAATGAAACCGCTTCACCATCATAATTTTCATCATGCTCAAAATGGTAGTCGTTAGCAGCAATGTCCGTTAAAATTCCAGCTCTTTTCGCGTGTGCAAATACAATTGCTCTTCTCATAATTATTTATTTAAGGGACTTTTGAATTCCACTTTAATATTTAGCACTCGGAGTACTGCCAAGAGACTATTCAAACGAACTGTTTATTTATTTTTTTCAATATCAAAAACAGTGGTCTTCCCTGCTCCAGCTAAGTCGGCTAGTTCAAGTTGTGTCAATCCTGCTTTTTTTCGATGGTCTTTAATGAAAATCCCTAAATCAAAATCATCCATTTTATAATGTTTTAACGATAAAAAATAAACAATTTAATGGTTAAATTAATATTTTTTAAAACAAAATGATAATTTTTACTGTTTTAGCAGTAAAAATCTATTGAAAAGTAGTTTTAATTTTTGTACGAATAAAAACAAAAGCATTATTACTGCTATAACAGTAATAAATATTCTTATTGCATAATCAATTAATAAACTATCAATAAGAGTAAGAATGAAAATTGATGAAACAGGCTGTTTTAAAGCAATTAAGGATCAAAAAAATCAAACAGCTGTAATAGCAAAATTAGATAAAAGCCAAATGAAAGTTAAAAACACAAACTTATTGAAAAAGCAAATCAATTTTAAACTTACTGGAAATCAACACCTTTATCATTTAATTTTAAATAAATTTTTATAACTAAGAAATATTTATTAAAACAATATTGAATAATTTTAAAACTAAAAATGAAAGTGATGATAATTACTCTTATTAATAAATAGAAGATAATATTAGATTTTTTACAATCAAGATTGATATTATTGAAATCAGTATTCTAAAGTCAAAACCTGAAATTAAATAATTATAAAATTTACAATAAATTAATAATTAATTAATCATTTGTAATTTATCTCGATCATGATTTAATATAATTTAGGGAGCAGTAGCAGTGGTTATAAGAAATTATATATTCATCGATGAAAATACTTACGATAAATAGACAAGAATTGTATGAAAAAGTGTGGTTAATGCCAATAGTAAAGTTGGCAGAAGAATACATGATACCTAGTGTAATTTTGAGGAAAATATGTAAAAAAAATGACATTCCAATTCCACTAAAAGGACATTGGAATAAAATGAAATCTGATAAAAGTGTTTCTATAATTCCACTCCCTAAAAATAATATAGATGGAAAAATAATTATCAATACTATGAATACAGAGCTTAATTCAAGCTTAAATACTCCGTTAAAAAATATTATTAAGGAAAAAATAAGAAATAATACATCATTAATTTTTAAAGTAGCAGATCAATTGCAACGACCAGAAGATTTAATTTTAAAAACTAAAGCGCACTTTGAAGAGAAAAAAAATTTAGAATCTTTGAATCCATCAAAAGGAATGCTTCAAACAGACAGAGGTTTTCCGGATATTATAGTGTCTGTAAAAAACATTTCTCGATCATTAAGAATTTTAGATACTTTAATAAAAAATTTTAAAATATTAGGGTACAAAATTGATTTGCGTAAAACTGGCTTACATATCGTTTCTATCAACAATGATGAAATGAAAATTTACATTAGAGAAAAAAATGACACAAAAGATACAATCAATATTGATGGACAGAAATCAAGGGAGTTTATACCTAACGGAAAATTATCTGTCAAAATCAAATTATTTGGTTCATTTGATTTTTCAGATACAAATACACTATTGGTTGAAAATCAAATTGAAAAAATATTAATAAAAATTGAAAGCAAATTTAAAGAAATACAATACATAAAAAGTCAATTAAAAATTGAAAAAAATAATGATAATGAGTTTATAAACGTTCATGAAAATAAACAGAAACTTCAAGCAAATGAACTAAGCAAGTTTACCAAATTTTACAATGATGCACATCGATGGAAAAAATTCAAAATACTTGAAGAGTATTATTTTTCAATTGAAAACAAAGAAAATAAAAGTACAGAAATCGAAGAATGGCTTATTTGGGCAAAATCAAAATTAGATTGGTACAATCCAACTATTAACGCCCATGATGAATTATTAAATAACGTTGATAAAGACGATTTACATTTTTAAAATAAATTTGTAAAACGTTAACACAATTTATACAAATGTTCATCCTCACAAAACCAACAATTCAATATCTTCGTATCTGTGTGTGATAAAACATTTATTGAATTACAATTCTCTAAGCAAATGTAGTTTTAATCCGTTTAAATTATGAGTCATTTTTCAAAGATAGGTAACTGTGCTATTTTAATATTTGCTAAGAGTGCAGTTTGCGAAAATGAGTCAAAAAGAATATTAGATTCAAGTATCAATAACATGACGCTTTGGAGTACATTAAACAATAACGTATTAAAAATAACACAAAAATCAAAAATACCTTTTTTCGTTGTCAATGAATCCGCTCAGACGGGATTAACATTTGGACAAAAGTTAAGTAATGCCATAAATAACATATTCAATGAAGGTTATGAGAAGTTAATAGTTATCGGAAATGATTGTCCAGAGTTAAAGACAAAACACTTGCATTTAGTGCAGGATCATCTTCAAAAAAATGATTTCGTTTTTGGTCCAGATTATCGTGGTGGTGATTACATATTGGGTATATCAAAAAATAAGTTTAACAAACTAGATTGGGAAAATTTTGATTGGCAAACCAGAAATTTACATAAAAATCTAATCTCATTTTTTGCTGATGAAAAGGTTTTTTTGCTTCCATTTTTAAATGATATAAATTCTTCTTTCTCATTTAAGAAAGCAATTTATCAACTTCCTTACAATAGTTATTTAAAAAATATTCTTCTTTGTCTATCTTACAAATTACATTATGTATTTTGTTTTATTGAATATAAATTTTCTACTTCAATACTAATTATTTTAAATTATAGAGGACCACCAAGTTTAATTAGAACTTAGTGAAACACAAACCGAAATAATTTAAATAAAATCCAGATGAAACATCTTTATATCTGGGTCATGCTTTGTATATCTACAATTGCAATGGCCCAACAAGATTTGACTGTCACTGTTATAGACGATGCGACTAAAAAAATTGTACCAAATTATCCTATAACCTTACAAAATACGAGTAGAAATATCCTTTTAAATCAAATTTCTAATAATCAAGGAAAAGCCATATTTAGAAATTTAGAAGCGCTAGATGATTACCAAGTTACGTCAGAAATATCAAATGATTTTGCTGCAGAAAAGTCAAATTTGATAAGTATCCGTTCCAATCAAAATCCCAATTTGACATTAGTGTTACGAAAAAACACTACCGAGCAATTAAATGAAGTTATATTATATTCAGGTTCTACGACCAAAATAAATCGTCAAGATGCAGAAGTATCTTCAGAACTTAAAGCAGCAGAAATACAAGAAATTCCTGTTGAAGGTCGAGACATAACTAGAGTACTCTATCGATTACCCAATGTATCGCAGGCCACCGGATTTTATAATGAAGCACCCAACGTTAGTATAAATGGTGCTAATGGCTTATTTACTTCCTATTTAATTGACGGTATGGACAATAACGAACGTTTTCTTGGCGGACAAAAATTTGCCATTCCATCAGGATTTGTAAAAGATTTAACCGTTTTAACAAGTAACTTTTCCGCAGAGTATGGATTAACAGGAAGTGGCGTAATTGATGTTACACCACGTTCAGGTTCAAATGAATTAAAAGGGGAAACATTCTTTATAACGCGTCCAGGTCCAGCAATTGATAGTAAATCTACATTCGCTCAACGTGATTTATCTGGAAATCAAGTTAAAGATGGTTTTGCAAGATATCAAGCTGGTGCAGGCGTTGGTGGTGCTATAGTTAAAGATAAAACTTTCTATTATTTGAATTTCGAACATACTACAGACGTTAAAGATAATTTACTTAATGTGCCACAATTTGGTATCAATGAAACAGTAAGAGGAACAAATACATTTAATTATTTTTCTGCTAAAGTGGATCAAATTTGGAATCCAAATTTTAGATCATCTTTGCGTGCGAATGTTGGATTAGTTTCAATTGAAAGACAAGGCGGTGGATTAGATGGCGGTGCAACATTTCAATCAGCAGGGAATACGCAAGATAGAAATAGTATATTGATAGCTTTTAAAAATGCCTATTCTTTTGGGAAAATTTCTGCGGAAAGTAATATACAATATAGTAGATTTAGATGGAACTTCGCCAAACCGAATAACCCAACTTCTCCTCAAGTAGTAGTATTAGGAACAAACGATGAAACATTAGCAATATTAG
>NZ_JBWJVJ010000034.1:0-5484 GCF_056428925.1 Flavobacterium sp. GNP011
GCAGCTGATGCTATTGAGGGAGATGCCGTAGTGTTCAACTTTATTTTGAGCAACCCATCTGCTGTGGATACAAGCTATACATTCACTTTGACCAATGGAACAGCAGGAAGTGCTGATTACACGACAACAGACGTAACAGTCCTTGTTCCAGCAGGAGCAACCTCTGGAACGGTAGCTGTACCAACCAGCGGTGATAGTATTGATGAAGCGAATGAAATCTTCACCATCAACAACGGATCAGTAAGTGCTACAGGAACAATCACGGATAATGATGTTACTCCAGTAGCTACAAACGATACTACAATAACAGATGAAGACATACCAGTTATGATTAATGTAACGACTAATGATACTGATTTTGATGGATTTATTGATGTTATTACAGTAGATTTGGACCCAGCCACAACAGGTATCCAAACCACATTCACCGTAGCAGGCGAAGGAACGTATACAGTAGACAACGCAGGAGTAGTAACCTTTACACCGGTATTGAACTTCAACGGAACAGCTACGCCAATCACTTACACCGTAAACGATAATAACGGATTAGTATCCAATAGCGCTACTTTGACTATCACCGTTACTGCAGTAACCGATGCGCTAGTAGCCAATAATGATACAATTCCATCAACAGGTGGCAACGTAACGGCAAATGACGTATTAAATGGTGTACAAGTAACTACAGCCAATACCGATGTGACGCCAGTGACAAATGGTCCATTGAGTATAGATGCTGATGGTAATTTAACCGTAGCTCCAAACACAGCAAGTGGTACCTATACAATCACGTATCAAATTTGCGAAGTGGGTGTAATTCCAGTAAACTGCCAAACAGCTACCGTTATGGTAAATTATGTAAATCCATTAGTTGCTAGTAATGATACTTTTTCATCAACAGGAGGAAATGTATTAGGAAACGATAGCGTTAATGGTACTACAGCAACAGTTACCAATATTGTAGTGACTCCAGTTAGCGCGGGATCATTAACTATTGATGGAGAGGGGAATCTAACAGTGGCACCAAACACGCCAAGTGGTACTTATACTATAGTGTATGAAATTTGTCAAACAGGAATGACACCTGCAAACTGCACCACAGCCACAGTAACAGTAGTAGTAAACAATCTCATTGTTGCTAATAACAATACATTTCCAAGTACTGGTGGAAATGTTATAGCAAACGATATGATAAATGGCGGGCCTGCTACAGCAGCCAATACCGATGTTACTCCAGTGACAAATGGTCCATTGAGTATAGATGCAGATGGAAACTTAACCGTGGCTCCAAATACGCCAAGTGGGACCTACAATGTAGAATATGAAATTTGCGAAGTAGGGGCAACACCAGCGAATTGTACACGAGCTATAGCAACGGTAGTTATCAATAATCGAATTGCAGCCAATAACGTAACCATTCCTTCTACAGGAGGCAACGTAACGGTAAATGATACCATTAATGGAGCACCAGCAACAGCAGCCAATACTGATGTGACACCAGTAACAAATGGTCCATTGCGTATAGATGCTGATGGTAATTTAACCGTAGCAACAAATACTCCAAGTGGCACATATACTATAGTTTATCAAATATGTGAAGTAGGTGCAATCCCAATAAATTGTGAGCAAGCAACAGCTACAGTAGTTGTAAACAATGCTCTTGTAGCTAATAATGATACAATACCAGCCACAGGAGGTAACGTGTTAGCAAATGATACCATTAACGGAGCACCAGCAACAGCAGCCAATACTGATGTAACACCAGTAACAAATGGGCCATTAAGTATAGATGCTAACGGGAACTTAACTGTAGCACCAAATTCAGTAGCAGGAACCTATACCATTACGTATCAAGTATGTGAAACAGGCTCTAATCCTTTGATTTGTACAATGGCTACAGTAACGGTAGTTGTGAACGAAACACCGCAAATAGCCATCGTTAAAACAGCCGTTTTTAATGATGAAAATTCAGATGGTTTTGCACAAGCAGGAGAGACCATTACGTATAGTTTTACGATATCTAATTTAGGGAATACGCCTTTAAGTAATGTAACGGTGACAGATGTTTTACCAGGTTTGATACTATCAGGTAATAGTATATCTTTATTGCCTGTAGGATCGACAAATAATACAGCTTATCAAGGAGTGTATCGTTTAACACAAGCCGACATCAATTTAGGAAGCGTAACCAATCAAGCAACTGCAACAGGAGTTACACCACTAGGAGTTGTAGTTAGTGATTTGTCAGATGATTCTAATACGCTAAGTGATAGGCCAACTGTACTGGCTATTCAAGGGTGTGTAATCAAAGTGTTCAATGCAGTAGCACCAAATGGAAGCGGAGATAATAAGGTTTTCCGCATCAGAGGACTTGAGTGTTATAGTGACAACAAGGTTGAGATATATAACCGTTGGGGAGTTTTAGTATTTGAAAGAACAGCCTACAACAATGATGATAGAGCCTTTAGAGGAGTTTCAGAAGGAAGAGTAACTATCAAACAATATGAAGAGCTGCCAGAGGGAACGTATTATTATATCTTGAGATATAAAGATAGTACTACTACAAGTTTCGAAAAAGCAGGATACTTATATATAAATAGATAATTGATTAAATAAAGCTCATAAGTTTAAAAATGGAAGCAATATGAAGACAAAGTTAGTAGTAGTAATGGTACTCTTACTCTCGGGTATGGTAAATGCCCAGCAAGACGCACAGTTTACACAGTATATGTACAATTCGATCAATATAAATCCAGCCTATGCAGGTTCGCGTCAGTCCATGAACATTTTTGCCCTACACCGCACCCAGTGGGTAGGTCTAGAAGGTGCTCCTGTAACCAATACAGCCTCGATTAATACTCCGATCAATGATTCTAAACTAGGTCTAGGGGTATCTATAATAAATGATAGGATAGGACCTTCAGATGAGAACAATCTATCTGTTGATTTTTCATACTATATCAATACCTCAGAGGACTTCAAGCTCTCTTTTGGATTGAAAGCATCAGCAAATCTTTTGAACGTCAATTTTGACAAATTGAATCAATACGATCCAAATGACTATAGTTTTGAGAATAATATAGACAATAAGTTTTCACCTAATATTGGAATAGGTCTTTATTTGTATTCTGATAAAAGCTATATCGGACTTTCTGTGCCTAATTTACTTGAGACAAAGCATTTTGATAAGTATGCAGGGGTAGGAGCTAGTTCTTACATAGCCCGAGAACGCGTAAACTTCTACTTAACAGCAGGTCACGTATTTGATTTAGATTACAATTTAAAGTTCAAACCTGCCATGATGACAAAGCTTGTTCAAGGTGCACCATTACAAGTAGATTTATCAGCTAACTTTTTGATCAATGACAAGTTTACATTAGGAGCCGCCTACCGCTGGAGTGCCGCATTGAGTGGAATGGTAGGTTTTCAAGTGTCTGATTCGTGGTTTATTGGGTACGCATATGATATGGAAACTACACGACTTGCCAATTACAATTCTGGATCACATGAAATATTTCTTCGTTACGAAATATTCAAAACTTATAATAAAATTACATCACCTAGATTCTTTTAATTTAATATAACGTTATGAAATTAAGCGCCAAACATTTCGGATGCTGTGTAGTTTTTTTAGTATCAACAGTAATGGGGTATACACAAAAAAAAGGAGTGGCAACCGCAGATAAAAACTTCGAAAATTATTCTTACGTTGATGCTATAGCTACTTATGAGAAAGTTGCAGATAAAGGCTACAAGGACGAGAAAATGTTTCAAAAACTAGGAGACTCCTATTTTTTCATTGCTGATTTGATCAAGGCAGAGAAGTGGTACACTGCACTTTTTGAGATGAATCCCACTCAAGAGCCAGAGTACTATTACAGATATTCTCAATCATTAAAAGCCGTAGGGAATTATGCTAAGGCCGATAAAATGCTAGAACAATTCATTGCAAAATCAGCCACAGACCAGCGTGGGAAACTATTTGCAAGTCAGCGCGATTACTTAAAAGACATCAAGGAAAATTCAGGAAAATATGAAATTTTTGATGCAGGAGTCAACTCTTCGTACTCAGATTACGGTAGTGCTTACTACAACAACACCTTACTTTTTGCCTCGGCGCGAGATACAGGTGGAGTAACAAAGAAAGTGTTCAAGTGGAACAATGAATCTTTCACCAACTTGTACAGTTCTCAGATAAGTACAGATGGTAGTATGGGCAAGCCAGAGGTTTTCAATAAAAATATAAATAGCAGGTTTCATGAGTCTACACCCGTTTTTACTAAAGATGGTCAAACTATGTATTTTACGCGTAACAATTACCTGAACGGGAAAAAGCAAAAAGACAGTAGACGTATTATATTATTAAAGCTTTACAAGGCCACAAACGAAAACGGAAAATGGGTCAATGTACAAGAGCTACCTTTTAACAGTAATGAATATAGTGTAGCGCATCCAGCTTTGAGTGTAGACGAGAAAACCTTATATTTTGCATCAGACATGCCAGGTACCAAGGGCTTATCGGATCTTTTTAAAGTGAGCATTAATGCTAATGGCACCTACGGAACACCAGAGAATTTAGGATTACCTATCAACACAGAGTCACGAGAAACCTTTCCGTATATCTCAGCAGACAACAAAATGTACTTTGCCAGTGATGGCCACCCAGGACTTGGAGGTTTAGACGTGTTTGTTATGGATTTATCATCAAAAACTCCCGATAGTACTATAAAAAACTTAGGAACACCTATAAACAGTACTCAAGATGATTTTTCATTTGTGATTGATGCAGAAGATAAAAAAGGATTTGTAACCTCTAATAGAGAGGGTGGATTAGGATCTGATGATATTTATAGATTCAATAAATTTCCCGTTCCAGTATGTGCACAAGTACTTCAAGGAATAATAAAGGATCAAGACGCTGGATTAGTCTTGGTAAATGCAAAAGTGAGTTTGTTTGATAATAATTTTAATTTGATCAAAGAAATCAATACAGCATCATCAGGAGCTTATACCTTTGAGGTTGAATGTGGGAAAACGTATTATTTACGTGGTGAAAAACAAGATTACGAAACAAAAGAGTACAAGATTGCTATAGCAAAAATTTCTGGAGCAACACAAGGTCCATTGGCCCTAGAGCCTCGAAAAAAAGCAGTTGAAGTCGGTACAGACTTAGCTAAGACCTTGGATATTCCAATTCTTTATTTTGATTTAGACAAGTCATTTATTCGAAAAGATGCGGCTTTTGAACTTGAAAAAGTATTAGTTGTCATGCAACAATACCCAAAGATGACCGTAGATATTAGATCCCATACAGATTGTAGACAAACTGTTGCTTACAACCAAGCGTTATCTGATAAAAGAGCCAAGGCAACAATGGCATGGTTGATAAAAAACGGTATAGCTGCAAATAGATTAACAGCCAAAGGATATGGAGAATCACAGCTTGTAAACGATTGTGGATGTGAGCCAACGAACAAGTCAAACTGT
>NZ_JBWJVJ010000035.1:0-4514 GCF_056428925.1 Flavobacterium sp. GNP011
CACAAGAGATACAGCGGATAGCAGGAAATAGCTCCTAAAATTACACATTTATATCTTTAAAATGCTGTTTTTTTGCGTAGCGAATCATGTTGGTAAAAGCATCGTCATCTAAACTCGGAATTTCTAAAATTTGGTTCAGAATTTTGGTATCGTACTCGTTTGCCGCTGTTGTAAAATACGGACTCAAATGCTTGCCAATACTCTCGTAATACAGTTTTTCAATCGTATTTTGATATGTAAATTCTTCGGTGTTTTCTATTAAAGTAAAATTAGAATAACCAACCTCTTTCATGATTAATTTCAAGCCTTTAGTCATATTAAAACTTTTGTTGTGAACGATGTTTAACTGTTCAATATCGTCTCGTTGAAAAGTTGAAACAATTACTTTTGCAACATAGTCTACAGGAATAATGTTTAAAACCGTATCAGGATTTACAATAAACCTCACGTTTTCTTGATCGCCTTTGCGCTGCGATGTAAAATGGAAAAATTTGGCTAACAAATAAAATACCATATATTTTGAAATAAAATAAGGGTTTTCAGGAGTGAGCATGTTGCCGCCGATAACGCTGGGACGCAAAATTTGAAAAGGCAAACCTATTTTTTTACAAGCTGTTGCAATGAAATTTTCAGAGGCAAATTTGGCGTTTTCGTATGCATTACGATGCTCTGGCTCAAAATTTAAGGAATGAAAATCGTTATCAATTATTCCAATTCGGTTGCCTGACGAAAACGCTGTCCCGATGTAAATAAATTTGGTGATAAACGGATGAAAAAGTTCAAAAATAGACTTTGTTATATTAGTATTTTCGTTAAAAATCCTTTCACGCTGGGATTCGTCTGTAGATAAATTAACCAAACCAGCCGAGTGAATAAAATACGCTCCTTTGATTTTTTCGGTTACTGTATTTTGAATATCCGCTAAATCTGTATCAATGATTTCGATAAATTTTTGAAGTTTTTCAAAACCTTGCTGAAGCAATACAGAAGGTGTGTAGCTGCTTGTAAGCAACTCTTTGATGCGATCGTGGGCTGATTTTTTTCCTTTGTTTCGCGCTATCAAAAAGAGTTTTCCATCAGGGTTAGAAGTACTAAAAAGTTCTAGAATTTCATACATGACGTGCGATCCTAAAACGCCCGTGGCACCGGTAAGTATTATTTTCATTCGTTGTTTGTTCAAAAAACAAATGTAGTTTTAAAAAAGAATAAATTGTTTTTTAAAACTACAAATGTGTATATCGAGAATTGTGGATTTAGATTCCTTCGGTCAGTTTATCCAGCGTATACGCAATTAAGGCATCTACCGCTTTATAAGGATCCTCGCTAAAAGTTCCAGATGCACGATTGGCAATGATGGCGTTTAATGACAAGGCTTGGTGTCCTAAAAGTGCCGAAAGCCCATAAATTGCAGCGGTTTCCATTTCTAAATTTGTAATTTGGTTATCACCAAATTTAAAATTATCCATTTTTGAATTCAATGCTTCGTCTTGAATGTTCAAACGGAGTACGCGTCCTTGTGGTCCGTAGAAACCTCCGGCAGTTGCTGTGATTCCTTTGTGCATTTGGTCGCTTTCAATCACTTTTTCTAATTTTTCAGAACAAGCAATTACATACGGTTTTCCTTTTTTGAGATCCCAATTCGTATGTTGAACGAAAGCGTCTTCTATTTCTAGATTCGAAACTTCGTCAATTAAATAGGAGCGAAGCATGTTGTCTAATCCCAAGCCAAATTTAGATAAAACAAAACTATCCACAGGAATATCAGCCTGCAAAGAACCTGAAGTTCCAATACGAATGATGTTCAAGGAAGTTAAATTTTCTTTTGGCTGACGCGTTTCAAGATCGATGTTAACTAAAGCATCAAGCTCGTTGATTACAATGTCAATGTTATCTGGTCCAATACCTGTAGACATCACGGTAATGCGCTTCCCTTTAAAAATTCCGGTTTGGGTTTTGAATTCTCTTTTTTGAGTTGAAAATTCAATACTATCGAAAAATTGAGTGATTTTCTCCACACGATTTTGATCTCCAACAAAGATGATATCGTGCGCAATATTTTCCGGTTTTAAATTCAAATGGTAAACGCTACCGTCTGGATTTAATATTAATTCTGATGATTGTATCATTATTTTTTTTATTTAAGGTTTAAGGTTTAAGGTTTCAAGTTGCACAACTGAATATTAAAACTGAGACTGTATACTGAGACTGCAAACTATCATCCGCCAACACGTTTTACTTTGAATCCTTTTAGTTTTAATATTTCCATTATTTTATTTCGATAATCCCCTTGAATGATTATAGAATCGTCTTTGAAAGTACCGCCAACACTCAGTTTGGTTTTAATTTCTTTGGCTAAGATTTTAAAATCTTCATCCGTTCCTTCGTAACCTTCAATTATGGTAGTTGCTTTTCCTTTTCGTTTTTCAAATTTACAAATCATTGGCTCTTTTTGAACGTATAATTCGTGCGCTACAGACTCCGCTTGCTCTTCTGGCAAAGGTTCATGATCTGGGAAAAGATTTTTTAATTGGTCTTGTAAGTCCATAACTTTAAAATTATTGATTATTTAATTATTAAGAAATTTAAGTTTTACAGCTCCTAATTTCTTACTACTTAAAAACAAAAAGACATCAAGCGAACTCGATGTCTTTCTTGAACTATTGAATTAAAATTTATTTTTTGATCAAGCCTAAATCTACTAGACGCTCGTAAAGGTAATCACCTGCAGTAATGTCCTCAAACTGTTTTGGATTTTCGGCATCGATACAATTTTCTAGGCAATTTAATGGCATATCGCTCACTGGATGCATAAAAAACGGAACAGAATAACGTGAAGTTCCCCATAATTCACGTGGAGGATTCACTACTTGATGAATAGTCGATTTCAATTTGTTGTTCGTATGACGTGATAACATGTCACCTACATTAATTACCAACTCGTCTGACTCAGCAATAGCGTCAATCCATTCTCCGTTGTGGTTTTGCACTTGTAAGCCTTTGCCTTGAGCACCCATCAACAACGTAATCAAATTAATGTCACCATGAGCAGCAGCTCTGATTGCATTTTCAGGCTCTGAAGTAATTGGTGGGTAATGAATAGGTCTTAGGATAGAATTTCCATCTTTGGCATAATTGTCAAAATAAAATTCATCTAATCCTAATCGTAAGGCCAAAGCTCTCAACACATACACACCTGTTTTTTCTAACATTTGGTAGGCTTCTTTTCCTACTACATTAAAACGAGGTAATTCATTTACTTCAACATTTTCAGGATATTCTGCAGCATATTTAGAATCTTGAGACACATACTGTCCAAAATGCCAAAATTCTTTTAAATCTCCTTCTTTTCTGCCTTTGGCATGTTCTGTTCCAAAAGAAACATACCCTCTTTGTCCGCCAATTCCAGGGATTTCATAACCACGTTTTGTTTCTAAAGGCAATGCGAAAAAATTTCTGATTTCACCATACAATTCTTCAACTAACGGATCATTTAAAAAATGCCCTTTTAGTGCTACGAAGCCAATGTCTTCAAATGCACTTCCGATTTCATTTACAAATTTTTGTTTACGTGCCGGGTCATCCGACAGGAAATCACGCAAGTCAACACTAGGAATGTTTTGCATACTTAAATAATTTTATAAATTGCAAGGAATAAATCTTGCAGTTACAAATGTAAAGAATAATTTTATATCTGAATTTTAAATTTTATAAACAACATGAAAAAATATAACAAAATAATACAAAACTGTTATATTTTTTTATCTTTGAACCATACATTAAAACCGCAACCATGATCTTCGACAGAAAAAATCTTACTGACACTCAATTATTAGATTTATATAAACGAATACTAAAACCACGACTAATAGAGGAAAAAATGTTAATCCTTATTCGTCAAGGTAAAGTATCCAAGTGGTTTTCTGGAATAGGACAGGAGGCTATCTCCGTTGGTGTGACCGCAGTTTTAGATGCAGATGAATACATTTTGCCTATGCATAGAAATTTGGGCGTATTTACAGGAAGAGATATTCCGTTATACCGCCTTTTTTCGCAATGGCAAGGTAAAGCCAATGGTTTTACAAAAGGTCGCGATCGTAGTTTTCATTTTGGAACCCAACAGTACAAAATTATTGGTATGATTTCGCATTTAGGTCCTCAGTTAGGTGTGGCTGATGGAATTGCTTTGGCCAATAAACTTAAGAAAAACGGTAAAGTTACCGCTGTTTTTACTGGAGAAGGAGCAACAAGTGAAGGAGACTTTCATGAAGCCTTAAATATTGCTTCGGTATGGGAATTACCTGTTTTATTTGTAATTGAAAATAATGGATACGGACTTTCTACACCAACAAATGAGCAATATAGATGTGAAAATTTAGCTGATAAAGGCATTGGTTACGGAATGGAAAGTCATATTGTTGACGGAAATAATATATTGGAAGTATTTAATTTATTATCTGAATTAAACTCTAATAAAACAGGTCTTGGATTTTCTTTCATTGAAGCCTTTAATTCAG
>NZ_JBWJVJ010000036.1:0-3949 GCF_056428925.1 Flavobacterium sp. GNP011
CGGTTTGAGCAGCAGCTGAAACTGGTTTATTTACATCGCTGGTGTTATCCACATTGGATAATCCAACCATTGTTTTATCAATTCCCGAAACCGTTCCTGTAAAAGTTGGTGAAGCTAAATTTGCCTTCAAATCTAAAGCAGTTTGCGCTGCCGTAGAAACTGGTTTGTTCGCATCGCTAGTGTTGTCTACATTCGATAATCCCACCATCGTTTTATCAATTCCTGAAACAGTTCCTGTAAAAGTTGGTGAAGCTAAATTTGCTTTCAAATCCAAGGCTGATTGCGTTGATGCTGAAACAGGTTTGTTGGCATCGCTGGTGTTATCCACATTCGACAATCCAACCATCGTTTTGTCAATTCCCGAAACCGTTCCTGTAAAAGTTGGCGAAGCCAAATTTGCTTTTAAATCTAAAGCTGATTGTGTTGCCGTAGAAACTGGTTTGTTCGCATCGCTAGTGTTGTCCACATTTCCAAGTCCAACCATCGTTTTATCAATTCCTGAAACGGTTCCTGTGAATGTTGGCGAAGCTAAATTTGCTTTTAAATCCAAGGATGATTGCGCAGCAGCTGAAACTGGTTTGTTCGCATCGCTGGTGTTATCTACATTCGATAATCCAACCATCGTTTTATCAATTCCCGAAACCGTTCCTGTAAATGTTGGTGAGTTCAATGGTGCTTTTAAATCTAAAGCAGTTTGAGTAGCAGAAGAAACTGGTTTATTTAAATCCGAAGTATTATCAACGTTTGCTAAGCCAACCATCGTTTTATCGATTCCTGAAACCGTTCCTGTAAAAGTTGGTGAAGCTAAATTTGCTTTTAAATCTAAAGCGGTTTGCGCAGCAACTGAAACAGGTTTGTTTGCATCCGAAGTATTATCAACGTTTGCTAAGCCAACCATAGTTTTATCAATTCCCGAAACGGTTCCTGTAAAAGTAGGCGAAGCTAAATTGGCTTTTAAATCTAAAGCTGATTGTGTTGCTACTGAAGTTGGTTTATTGGCATCGCTGGTGTTGTCTATATTCGCCAAGCCAACCATTGTTTTATCAATTCCCGAAACCGTTCCTGTAAAAGTTGGCGAAGCCAAATTTGCTTTTAAATCCAAGGATGATTGCGCAGCAGCTGAAACTGGTTTGTTGGCATCGCTGGTGTTATCCACATTCGACAATCCAACCATCGTTTTGTCAATTCCCGAAACAGTTCCTGTGAAAGTTGGCGAGGCTAAATTTGCTTTTAAATCCAAGGCTGATTGCGCAGCCGTAGAAACTGGTTTGTTGGCATCGCTGGTATTGTCCACATTCGACAATCCAACCATCGTTTTGTCAATTCCCGAAACAGTTCCTGTGAAAGTTGGCGAGGCTAAATTTGCTTTTAAATCCAAGGCTGATTGCGCAGCCGTAGAAACTGGTTTGTTGGCATCGCTGGTATTGTCCACATTCGATAACCCAACCATCGTTTTATCGATTCCCGAAACGGTTCCTGTAAATGTTGGCGATGCTAAATTCGCTTTTAAATCTAAAGCTGATTGTGTTGCTGCTGAAGTTGGTTTATTGGCATCGCTGGTGTTGTCAACATTTCCAAGACCAACCATAGTTTTATCAATTCCAGAAACGGTTCCTGTGAAAGTTGGTGAAGCTAAATTCGCTTTTAAATCTAAAGCTGATTGTGTTGCTGTAGAAACGGGTTTGTTCGCATCGTTGGTGTTATCTACATTCGACAATCCAACCATCGTTTTGTCAATTCCAGAAACGGTTCCTGTAAAAGTTGGTGAAGCTAAATTTGCTTTTAAATCTAAGGCAGTTTGTGCAGCAGCAGAAACAGGTTTGTTGGCATCCGAAGTATTATCAACGTTTGCTAAGCCAATCATTGTTTTATCAATTCCTGAAACCGTTCCTGTAAATGTTGGCGAAGCTAAATTTGCTTTTAAATCCAAGGCAGTTAGCGCAGCAGCAGAAACAGGTTTGTTCGCATCCGAAGTATTATCAACGTTTGCCAAACCAACCATCGTTTTATCAATTCCCGAAACCGTTCCTGTAAAAGTTGGCGAAACTAAATTGGCTTTTATATCTAAAGCTGATTGTGTTGCTGCTGAAGTTGGTTTGTTTGCATCGCTGGTATTGTCCACATTCGACAATCCTACCATCGTTTTATCAATTCCTGAAACCGTTCCTGTAAAAGTTGGTGAGTTCAATGGTGCTTTTAAATTTAAAGCAGTTTGAGTAGCAGAAGAAACGGGTTTGTTCGCATCGCTGGTATTGTCTACATTTGATAATCCCACCATCGTTTTATCGATTCCAGAAACCGTTCCTGTAAAAGTTGGTGAAGCTAAATTTGCTTTCAAATCTAAAGCTGATTGTGCAGCAGCTGAAACGGGTTTGTTGGCATCACTGGTATTATCGACATTCGACAATCCTACCATCGTTTTATCGATTCCTGAAACCGTTCCTGTGAAAGTTGGTGAAGCCAAATTCGCTTTTAAATCTAATGCGTTTTGCGCTGCCGTAGAAACTGGTTTGTTCGCATCGCTGGTGTTGTCCACATTTCCAAGTCCAACCATCGTTTTATCAATTCCCGAAACCGTTCCTGTAAAAGTTGGTGAAGCTAAATTTGCTTTCAAATCTAAAGCAGATTGTGTTGCTGCTGAAGTTGGTTTGTTCACATCGCTGGTGTTTTCCACATTCGACAATCCTACCATCGTTTTATCAATTCCCGAAACCGTTCCTGTGAAAGTTGGTGAAGCTAAATTTGCCTTCAAATCTAAAGCAGTTTGCGCAGCAGCTGAAACTGGTTTGTTTGCATCGCTGGTGTTATCTACATTTGACAATCCAACCATTGTTTTATCAATTCCCGAAACCGTTCCTGTAAATGTTGGCGATGCTAAATTCGCTTTTAAATCTAAAGCTGATTGTGTTGCTGCTGAAGTTGGTTTATTGGCATCGCTGGTGTTGTCAACATTTCCAAGACCAACCATAGTTTTATCAATTCCAGAAACGGTTCCTGTGAAAGTTGGTGAAGCTAAATTCGCTTTTAAATCTAATGCGGTTTGAGCAGCAGCTGAAACTGGTTTATTTACATCGCTGGTGTTATCCACATTGGATAATCCAACCATTGTTTTATCAATTCCTGAAACAGTTCCTGTAAAAGTTGGTGAAGCTAAATTTGCTTTCAAATCTAAAGCTGATTGTGCAGCAGCTGAAACGGGTTTGTTGGCATCACTGGTATTATCGACATTCGACAATCCTACCATCGTTTTATCGATTCCTGAAACCGTTCCTGTGAAAGTTGGTGAAGCCAAATTCGCTTTTAAATCTAAAGCTGATTGTGTTGCTGTAGAAACGGGTTTGTTCGCATCGCTTGTATTATCGACATTCGACAATCCCACCATTGTTTTATCAATTCCCGAAACGGTTCCTGTAAATGTTGGCGAAGCCAAATTTGCTTTTAAATCTAATGCTGATTGTGTTGCTGCTGAAGTTGGTTTATTGGCATCGCTGGTGTTATCTACATTCGACAATCCAACCATCGTTTTATCAATTCCCGAAACCGTTCCTGTGAAAGTTGGTGAAGCTAAATTTGCCTTCAAATCTAAAGCAGTTTGCGCAGCAGCTGAAACTGGTTTGTTTGCATCGCTGGTGTTATCTACATTTGACAATCCAACCATTGTTTTATCAATTCCCGAAACCGTTCCTGTAAATGTTGGCGATGCTAAATTCGCTTTTAAATCTAATGCGGTTTGAGCAGCAGCTGAAACTGGTTTATTTACATCGCTGGTGTTATCCACATTGGATAATCCAACCATTGTTTTATCAATTCCCGAAACCGTTCCTGTAAAAGTTGGTGAAGCTAAATTTGCCTTCAAATCTAAAGCAGTTTGCGCTGCCGTAGAAACTGGTTTGTTCGCATCGCTAGTGTTGTCTACATTCGATAATCCCACCATCGTTTTATCAATTCC
>NZ_JBWJVJ010000037.1:0-3390 GCF_056428925.1 Flavobacterium sp. GNP011
ATTGTGTTGTTGTTCAATCTCAATTATTATTTTTTTAAAAGACATAATTTTTTCTTTGTCCTGAGCAAAAAGACTCAGGACAAGAAAAAATGTAAAAAACAAAAAATGACATTGTTTGGGGTGCAACATTTATTTTTCGTCAAAAATTATTTTATTCTTTGAGACTTTTTTCATCTCTAAATTATAGGTAGTACTAATAATTTGCAAAGCAACATCAAGATTTTTGGCTGGCAATTTCCCCGTAAATAAGGACGTGGTATCCTTTGCGTTTACTTCTATTGTAATGTTGTACTGTCTTTGAACTTCGTCTACTAAGGATTTAATGTTTTCTTTATAAAAAGTGATTTGATTGTCCATCCATTCTGGTTTCAAAGTGGTTGTGTTTCTATTCACCTGTTTTCCATTTTCAAAAGTAACGCTTTGTCCGTGCGTCAAGAGCACTTGAGCATTTCCATAATTTACTTTTACACGTCCTTCATAACACACTACATCAAACCTGTTTTTTCGGGCTTTTACATTAAATTGCGTTCCTAAAACGGAAACTTTCCCCAGATTAGTCTGTACTTCAAAACGTTTTCCTTTGGCTACTTTAAAATACGCTTCTCCGTTTAGTTCCAGATGTCTGTTGTTGTCCCAATTCCATTTTTTAAAATTTATTTCAGAACCAGAATTTAGTACCACTTCAGAATCATCAGGCAATAAAAAAATGGTTTTTTCACCAAAGTTTGCTGTTTGCGTTTGTGGTACAAAATTTTTGAGTGTAAAAGTAATTCCTAGAGCTAAAACAAAGATAGCTGCTACTCGAAACATCCATTTTTTGTATAAAGGAACCACTTTTGTTTCTATTTTTTTCTTTTTTAGAATATTAGAAAGCATGGCATTTTCATCCCAATCATCTACTTCTAAATGTGCGGTATAGTTTTTTATTTTTTGATATTTTTCAAAATCTGGACTTGCTGCAAATGTAGCTAATTCATCCTCTGACAAATCATTGTTGAGCCATTTCGCTAGTAATTGATTTTCTTTCATCGTACTTCTATTATATGTTAAAACAACTGGGACTACATTTACCCTACTTTTACAAATCAATTTCTTTGCGTAAGCTTACTAAAGCCAAATGAATGCGCTTTTCTACTGCCTTTACGCTAATATTTAAATCCAATGCAATTTCGCTATATTTTTTTCCATCAATACGATGCATCAAAAAAGCCACCCGTTGTTTTTCGTTTAAATTTTCAATAGCTTTTAATAGTTTGGTTTGAAATTGTTTTTCTTCTAAAAGATATTCTGGACTTTCATTTGTTTTATCTAAACCAGTGAAGTTTTTTTCATATCGCAACACCACTTTTTGATGGGCAATTTCATTTAGGCTGCTATTGTTTGCTATGGTATAAATATAGGACTTTGCTTTTTCAATTGGCACGGAACCGCAGTTTTGCCAGAGTTTGACAAACGCTTCTTGTGCAACATCTTCTGCTTGTTCTTTATTACCAAATTTGTAAATAAGAAAATTCCGAAGTACTTTTATATGACTTTTGAAAAAAGAAGAAAAAATAATTTCGTCGCAAGTGTTAGATTGGTTCGTATTTGGCATCTAGATTTCCTATTTGTATGTTGCAAAAGTATTTGTTTTTAATTTAAGTAGGGTAAAAACAAGACTGATTGTTTTATAGAGGTCTGAAATGTTTTTTATATTCATGAGGTAATTTGGTTTAAAAATAACAATAAACCGAAAACCTTGATGCTGAATTTATTGAAAAACAGTTTCTTTAAATTTTATTACCTTTGTAAAAACAGAAATATGTTCCCTTTAAAAAAATATATATCACTAGCAGTTTTCCTTGTTTTGTTATCTTGCCAAAGCGAAATAGTAGAAGAGGATAATAATATACAGGGAACAGTTACAAATGTTTCTCCTCTTACGACTTATCTGCAAAGAGTTGCAATGGTCAAAACGGTACAAGATAATATAATAGACAAGTCGAGTTATTGTACTATAAAACTTCCTTATACACTTACGGTTAACAATACAAACATTGCGGTAAATACAGTTGCCGATTATCAAAAAGTAGTAGATAATATTATTGCAAATGCTACTGATGATGATATCGTAAAAATAGATTTTCCAGTAACGATGGTGTACTATAATTACTTCGAAAAATTGATTCCAAATGAAGCTGATTTTAAATCCTTAATTGATTATTGGAATCTATATCCTGATCTTTTGAGTAAGATTAATGGTTTAAATATTAATTATCCAATTACAATAAATAGCTATAACAGTTCTAATCAGTTCGCCAGTTCCATATCAATCATTAGCGATCAAGCTTTTTTTTATTTTATAAAGAATTTGAGTGCTAGTCAATATATTTCCTTACAATATCCTATTTCAATAGTAGATCATAATAATCAACCAAGGACGATTTTAAATAATCAAGATTTCGAAAATGCTATCAAATATGCTATTGATTCCTGCCCAGAAAATAATATTGTGCCCCTAGATTTTACAGGAACAATAACAAAAGGTTCATGGACAATCCCTTATTTTTTTGTTGCTTCAGATAAAACTTCTTTGTATAGTGGTTATTCGTTTGTATTCAAAAATGACTATTCGGTAGTTGCCACAAAAGGAGGTAGTATTGAAACTGGGCAATGGGAATATGTACTACTGAATGGTGTAAGAAAACTAAAAATAAATTTCAGTTCAGAATCACTGAGTAAACTGAATACATATTGGGAATTATTTGAGTTTAATAATTCCCAAATACGGCTACGAACTCTAAGTAGTAACACCAATTATCTTTATTTTGAAAAAAAATAACTTCTGATATCAGCTGAAACTATTTTAAAAAGTTATTTACTTTACAATTATGATTCAAAAAAACAAATCACGACAGTAATAGTTGATTTCTTTGTATCAAATACAATATCCATTTTCGTTTCGTTCTTGCTAGATTATTACACTTATCGTTTGATTATGGGTAAAAATATTAGTGTGAAATGTATATTTATAAATAGGTGTGCAGACTTCTGTGTATATTACTTGGGGTTTATTTTCTTTTGCAAAGGTTTTGCGAAAACTTTGCATAAAAATGCATCTTACTTTTAGAGAATAGGTCTCTCAGACCAAAAATATTTCATAGAATTTACAAGTATTGCTTTGAACATCTATTTGTTTTATTATTAAAATTTTATAAATTAATAAAATGAAAAAAATCTATTTTAATTTATGTGTGATGTTTCTCTTTTGTTCATGTATATCAGCACAAGAGATCAGTAAAATTGAATACTCAAATAAAATTGTGGGGCGCTGGGTCCAATTAACATTTAATTCTGAATTGGAAGAATATAGCCACTCCCCGAAGGTATATAATTTTAAAAGTAATAATA
>NZ_JBWJVJ010000038.1:0-3055 GCF_056428925.1 Flavobacterium sp. GNP011
ATTCACAAAATCAGATACTCTTTATGCCAAAAATTATTGTAACCCTTGTAATTTTTGGCATAAAGAGTATCTGATTTTGTGAATGGAACGATTCAAAATTCTTCTAAAAAGTTTGATTATCAAATGAATATTTTCTTCTAACCAAAACAGATTGAAACAAATTGAATTTTTCAAAATCAAAAATAGTATTATTCTTACTGCAAAAATAATGCGTTTTTGTTATTTTAATGTTAAATTTATTCTTACATAAAAGTCTATGAGCCTAAAACTACAATTGTAATTCAGAAAGCACTTCTAAAGATTGTAATCATGTTTAGGAAACAGTCTTGTTAAAAACTAAAACTCATCTGAAAAGGGTAATTTTTGATGGGTGTTTTAATTTAAAATTCTAAATGGTTATCCAAAATACCATTAATTTTTAAAACAATAATTTCTGGGGAAATTGTACGCATGACATTTTCATAACCCAATACTTTTTTGTTTCCATAAACCGAAGTTGGTAATTTAGGAAACAAATTTCTGTCAGAGACCAAAGCATTCTCTAAAGGTTGGTTAAACGGTGAGAATCCCGCATAAGGATGTGTGGCGCCCCAAAGTGTAATGACTTTTACGCCCAGCATAGCAGCAATATGTGCATTGCCGGAATCCATAGAAAGCATGACATCCAGATTACTGATGAGTTGTAATTCCTGCTGAAACTTAATTTTTCCTGCAACTACAATCACATTTTCTTTGTTATCAGCCAGTGAATTTAAGAGTTCTATTTCGATTTTTCCTCCGCCAAAAAGTAAAATGGTTTGGGTTGTATCCAATGCTAATTGATCAATTACTTCACCCATTAAATCCTGTGGATATACTTTAGAATCATATTGTGCAAAAGGTGCAATTCCAATCAGTTTGTGATTTTTTTGTCCAATTATCGTTAAAATATCCGGACTCAAAACTGCTTTTTCAGGAAACTCAGGTTGGGAAAGATCAACGGTAAAACCAAGTTTTTCAAAAACTTTTACGTGTCTTTCAAACATCGTAGGCAGTTGCTGGAATACTTTATTTTCGGGTTGGGTCAATGCTTTTTTTGCTGCTCTTCCTTTATTCACCGAAGCTGTTTTTTTTCCACTTAGTGCAAAAAGATTTCGGATAATTTTAGAACGCAAAACATTGTGCAAGTCGGCAAAAGCATCAATTTCTAAAGCTTTCAAATCTTGGAACAAACGCAACAATCCAAGAAATCCTTTATGTCTCTCTTTTTCATCAAAAGCAAAAAAAGAAAGATTAGAAATTCCTTCAAAAAAAGGTTTAAAAAAAGGTCTAGAAATAACCGTGATTTTAATTTGTGGATTCTGCTTTACAAAAGCTCGTAAAACAGGAACCGTCATGGCGACATCTCCCATTGCAGAGAGTCTCATGACGGCTATATTTTGGATTTTTTTTGACAATTAATTAATGTTCAAAATATCTTTTTACTTCTTGTTTTGGTACAAAACAGGATTCAATTCATCATCATTGTACATCTTCATTTGTTTGTACACTTTCATGAATTTATCTCCATTTTCAATATCAGTAAGTAAATCATCAATTGCAGTTGACAAATCTGTTCTTTGCTCTAATAACACATTTAACTTAGCCTGACATTTATCTCTGTGATCTTGTGAAGCCTCGTCACGAGTAGCTTCTTCTTGCATATGATAAATTTTCAATGCTAAGATAGACAAACGGTCAAATGCCCAAGCAGGACTTTCTGAATTGATTTTTGCATGGTCTTTTACCACCACATTACTATGTTTTTGAAGAAAATAACTGTCTATATATTCCACCATATCCGTACGCTCTTGATTAGAAGCATCAATTCTTCTTTTCAATGTTAAGGCAGCAACTGGATTAATATTTGGATCACGAATAATATCCTCAAAATGCCATTGAACGGTGTCAATCCAGTTTTTGTGATACAATAAATGTTCAAATTTATCCTTTGGGAAAGGATTGTTTATAGGTTGATCAACATTATCAAACTGGTGATAATCCTTGATGCTTTGCTCGAAAACGGAGTAGGCTAATTTTGAAAACATATCTTTATATATTAAAACACAAAGATACTTTTTATACTTTTATACCATAAAAAATAAGTACTAAGTTTAATTCGAAAAAAACAACCATGCAAATTCATTATTTATCAGAGGAAAACAGTGTCCTTAATCATTTTTTAGGGCAAATACGAAATGTTACTGTACACAACGACAGTATGCGTTTCCGAAGAAATATTGAACGTATTGGCGAAATAATGGCATACGAATTAAGTAAAAGTTTAGAGTATACAAATATTGAAATTCAAACACCACTTGGAATAAAAAAAACTAGTGAAATAGCTGATCAACTCGTATTGTGTTCAGTACTGAGGGCGGGTTTGCCTTTGCATTTAGGTTTTTTAAATTACTTTGATCAAGCCGAAAACGGTTTTGTATCAGCTTACCGGCACCACTCAAACAATGATGAAACATTTGATATTTTGGTTCAATACCAAGCCATTACTAACCTCAACGGAAAGAACCTAATTCTAGTAGATCCTATGCTTGCTACAGGACAATCGCTGGTAGCTGTTTTCAATAAATTAATGGAAAATAGTACCCCAAAAGAAATTCATATTGCTGTGGTTATTGCAGCGCCAGAGGGGATTGCTAACCTGCAAGAACAATTGCCTGATACTTGCCACTTATGGGTTGCCTCACTCGATGAAAAACTCAATGAAAAAAGCTATATCGTTCCTGGACTAGGAGATGCAGGTGATTTAGCCTATGGGATTAAATTATAATTGTGTGAAAAAAGCAAACATACTGCAGGCAATCATCACATAAACTACAATTTCTTGTTTTAATTTTTCTTGTGGTATCTCAATATGACTGGTTGCCATGATGGCTAAGGGTGCAAAAGTAAAAAGGAGTAAATCATTACTTTTATCATCTGAGATAAGATAAATGATAACTCCTAAAAAGAACGAAGCAATCACTTTTTAGGAGTTATCATTTATCTTATCTCAGATGATAAAAGTAATGATTTACTC
>NZ_JBWJVJ010000039.1:0-3021 GCF_056428925.1 Flavobacterium sp. GNP011
AATATTTAAAAGATAGACTTGATGCAGGAATACAATTGTACAAATCAAAGAAGATAAATAAAATATTACTTTCAGGAGACAATGGTTCAGATGCACATGATGAATTAGCTGTAATGAAAACTTATTGTTTTGAAAAAGGAATCGATACCACAAAAATCTATATAGATTATGCTGGTTTTGATACTTATTCAACAATGTATAGAGCAAAAAACATCTTTAAAATAGACAAGGCAATTTTGATAACACAAGAATATCATTTGAATAGAGCCATATATATTGGAAATAAACTTGGCGTTGAATCAATTGGATTCTCTGCAAATCAAGGTGAATACAGAAATTATAATTATGTATGTTTTAGAGAATATTTTTCTATTTGTAAATCTGTAATTGATGTTGGTAGAAATCGGGAACCTCATTTTTTAGGAACAGAAATCAATATTAATGGGGTTTCAAATTATTCAAGCGAGGACAAAAGATAACCGGCTACTAGAAATTCGGTTTCTTTCTAAAATAAACTTTCATTTTTTATTGAAAGTTCGAAAACATTATTTATCTTTACACTATGGAATTCAAAGAAGCAAAAAATAAATTCGTTCAAACTTGGGGTGCATTAGGCAGTCAATGGGGAATTAACAAAACCATGGCCCAAATTCATGCGCTTTTGATGGTTTCTCACGAAGCTGTTTCTATGGAAGATATTATGGAAGAATTGCAAATTTCTCGTGGAAATGCTTCAATGAATTTAAGAGCATTAATGGATTGGGGAATTGTTTACAAAGAATACAAAGCTGGCGAACGACGTGAATTTTTTACAGCTGAAAAAGATTTAGACGAACTGGCTGTGAAAATTTCAAGAGAACGAAGCAAACGCGAAATCAAACCTGCTTTGAAAGTACTAAAAGAAGTTTCTTCCATAACATCAGACAATACTACCGAAGAAAAACATTTTGTAGATCAAACTACTAAATTGTATGATTTTGTTCTAAAAGCAGATAATGTTTTGGATAAAATGACCGAGTATAAAGACAATTGGTTGGCGAAATTAGTTGTTAAAATAATGAAATAGTTTTTTAATCATTTTAAAATATTACTCAAAAAAACTAATCAATGAGACCAATAAAAAACAATAACTTATAACGAATTAATTAAAAAAAATTTAATCGAAACTTTCATTTTTTTCTGAAAGTTTAAAACAATAAACAATTATGAAAACAATTTTAAAAATAACAAAAATAATTAACGTCATAGCATTATTGTTTTTATTGATTGGTGCATACGGACTAGCAATAACAGGAATCTTACAAGTAATAGCTGCAGTAATATATCTGTTCGCCTTCCCAAAAAGCAGATTAATCTATTTCTATTTTGGCTTGGTGACACTTTTCTTTTTACTTTGGGATCAAGATGGCTTTAATTGGTTATTTGTTATACCTATTTTCTTAATTCTTTATTTAAGTTATATTATTCATTTTCAAAAAAAAAAATTATGAGCTTCTTAACCGCAGAATGGAATGATTTAGCAATGTTTAATTACGAAATCAATCCGGAAATTTTAGAAAATTATGTTCCAAAAGGAACTGAACTCGATTTATGGAACGGCAAATGTTACATCAGTTTAATCGGATTTATGTTTGAAAACGTGAAAGTATTAGGAATTAAAGTTCCGTTTCATGTCAATTTTGAAGAAGTCAATTTACGCTTTTATGTAAAAAGATTCGAAAATGGAATTTGGAAACGTGGCGTAGTTTTCGTTAAAGAAATTGTCCCGAAGCATGCCATTACAATTGTTGCCAACACCTTATACAACGAACATTACCAAACCTTGAAAATGCGTCATGCTAGAACTGAAAACGAAGCTTCAAAAACTTTTCAATACGAATGGTTCAAGGATGCAAAGTGGAATTCCATTTCCATGACGACAGAAAAATATCCGATTCCGATTGAAGCAAATTCAGAAGCCGAGTTTATTACTGAACATTATTTTGGGTACACCAATTACAATAAAAACAAATCAATTGAATATGCTGTTTCGCACCCAAGATGGGAACAACTAAAAGTAATTGAATACAAAATTGACGTTGATTTTGAGAGTATTTACGGCAACGATTTTAAGTTTTTACAAGACCTAAAACCTACGTCTGAATTTCTTGCAATTGGTTCAAAAATAACGATTGAAGGTAAAAAAACGATACGATGAAAACTTTAAGAAAAATAAACAATATTGCATTTTATACTACATTAACTCTATTTATTACCGTATATCTTGGAATGTTAGCAGAAATTCCACTTGGGATAATTCAAGTTATATCTGCAATTATTCTAACTTATATTACTTATCTGAAATCAAGATATGCCAAAAAATATTTAACAATATACTGGTTTGCAACTATAACAGAGCTCACTTTGCTATATTTAGAGCAGTTTTACTATCAATCAAGTAATGATTTCATTGAACTTACATTAATGGTACTCTTCCCAATGTCAATTGCAATATATTATTTTATTATTATGAGAAAAATCACAAGCGAATACGAACTTAAAAAAATAAACTTATGAACTTCATTATCCCAAATTGGCTGATTATCCTAAGTGGAATAGGTCAAATATTTACAGCAATGATTTATCCTTACATCCGTCATCAAGTTTTTGATTGGTATAATGATGTGAAACAACTCAAACCTTTGAATCAAGAAATAGCAAAAACGTACGGAAGATATATTCAAGGTTTGAACTTTTCTTTTGGATTGATAGCCATTTTATTTACAAATGAATTGAAAGAACAATCAGCTGTGGCTGTGGCATTAACCGGGTTGATTGCTGCTTATTGGGTTGGAAAAGTAGCTACTCAAATTACGTATTATCCAATGTATGACATTCCGAAACGAACCCTATTTAAAGTGGGAAGTTATTTTATGAATACGTTATTTGTTCTTTTTGCAGTGGTGAATTTTTGTTTATTTATTCATAATTTAATTGGTCATTATAAATTATAACAACCATGAACCTCAACATTATTGGTTA
>NZ_JBWJVJ010000040.1:0-2920 GCF_056428925.1 Flavobacterium sp. GNP011
CCAGCACCTGCACAGGTATCAACTACTCTCATTCCTGGTTTTACATCCAAAAATGAGAGTAGTTGATACCTGTGCAGGTGCTGGTGGAAAAACACTTCACATTGCCTCTTTGATGGAAAATAAAGGACAATTAATTGCAATGGATTTATATGAAAGTAAATTAAAGCAATTAAAAATTAGAGCCAAAAGAGATGGTGCTTTTAATATTGAGTACCGCATTATCGACTCTACTAAAATTATAAAAAAATTACACGAGAGAGCTGATAGAGTTTTGATTGATGCTCCATGTAGCGGTTTAGGGGTTTTAAAAAGAAATCCTGATGCTAAATGGAAATTGAAACCAGAGTTCATTGATAACATTCGTAAAGTACAATCTGAAGTTTTAGAAAGTTATTCTAAAATTGTAAAACCAGGAGGGAAATTAGTTTATGCAACTTGCTCTATTTTACCATCTGAAAACCAAGATCAAGTGAAACGTTTTTTAACTACCGAAATTGGAAAACAATTTACTTTCGTTAAAGATCATAAAATCCTAGCATCAGAGTCAGGGTTTGATGGCTTTTACATGGCGCTTCTAGAACGTAAAGAATAATATTAAAAGCTTATAGCACAAAAAAAACTCCAATTTCTAAATTAGAAATTGGAGTTTTTTTATTAGTTCTCTTCGTCTGTCATGTGTGATTTAGAGTAACCACGCCATTTTTCAATACAATCTTGAAAATCTTTAGGCAACTCAGTATCAAAACGCATCATTTCACCAGTTGTAGGATGAATGAATCCGAGTGTTTTTGCGTGAAGTGCTTGCCTTGGTAACGCTTTAAAACAGTTGTCTATAAACTGTTTGTATTTTGTAAATGTAGTTCCTTTCAATATCAAGTGACCTCCATAACGCTCATCATTAAATAAGGGATGCCCAATGTGTTTCATATGGGCCCGAATTTGATGTGTTCGTCCAGTCTCAAGCTGACAAGCTATTAAAGTAACGTATCCAAAACGTTCTAATACTTTATAATGCGTTACAGCTGGTTTCCCTATTTCAGGATCAGCAAAAACGGCCATTTGCATACGATCTTTCAAATGTCTAGCTAAATTTCCTTCTATAGTACCACTATCCTCTGCCACATTGCCCCAAACAAGAGCAACATATTCTCTTTCTGATGTTTTTGCTTCAAATTGCTTGGCAAGATGCGTCATAGCGGCTTCGGTCTTTGCAATGACTAACAAGCCTGATGTGTCTTTATCAATTCGGTGAACAAGTCCAGGACGTTCACTACTATTCATAGGCAAATTATCAAAATGATGGGCTAATGCATGAACTAAGGTTCCAGTATAATTCCCATGACCAGGATGCACTACCATTCCAGGTAATTTATTGATCAACAATAAAGTATCATCTTCATAAACAATATCAAGCGGAATATCCTCTGGAATAATATGCTTTCGCATCCTCCGTATGAAAATCATATTATTCCAGAGGATATTCCGCTTGATATTGTTTATGAAGATGATACTTTATTGTTGATCAATAAATTACCTGGAATGGTAGTGCATCCTGGTCATGGGAATTATACTGGAACCTTAGTTCATGCATTAGCCCATCATTTTGATAATTTGCCTATGAATAGTAGTGAACGTCCTGGACTTGTTCACCGAATTGATAAAGACACATCAGGCTTGTTAGTCATTGCAAAGACCGAAGCCGCTATGACGCATCTTGCCAAGCAATTTGAAGCAAAAACATCAGAAAGAGAATATGTTGCTCTTGTTTGGGGCAATGTGGCAGAGGATAGTGGTACTATAGAAGGAAATTTAGCTAGACATTTGAAAGATCGTATGCAAATGGCCGTTTTTGCTGATCCTGAAATAGGGAAACCAGCTGTAACGCATTATAAAGTATTAGAACGTTTTGGATACGTTACTTTAATAGCTTGTCAGCTTGAGACTGGACGAACACATCAAATTCGGGCCCATATGAAACACATTGGGCATCCCTTATTTAATGATGAGCGTTATGGAGGTCACTTGATATTGAAAGGAACTACATTTACAAAATACAAACAGTTTATAGACAACTGTTTTAAAGCGTTACCAAGGCAAGCACTTCACGCAAAAACACTCGGATTCATTCATCCTACAACTGGTGAAATGATGCGTTTTGATACTGAGTTGCCTAAAGATTTTCAAGATTGTATTGAAAAATGGCGTGGTTACTCTAAATCACACATGACAGACGAAGAGAACTAATAAAAAAACTCCAATTTCTAATTTAGAAATTGGAGTTTTTTTTGTGCTATAAGCTTTTAATATTATTCTTTACGTTCTAGAAGCGCCATGTAAAAGCCATCAAACCCTGACTCTGATGCTAGGATTTTATGATCTTTAACGAAAGTAAATTGTTTTCCAATTTCGGTAGTTAAAAAACGTTTCACTTGATCTTGGTTTTCAGATGGTAAAATAGAGCAAGTTGCATAAACTAATTTCCCTCCTGGTTTTACAATTTTAGAATAACTTTCTAAAACTTCAGATTGTACTTTACGAATGTTATCAATGAACTCTGGTTTCAATTTCCATTTAGCATCAGGATTTCTTTTTAAAACCCCTAAACCGCTACATGGAGCATCAATCAAAACTCTATCAGCTCTCTCGTGTAATTTTTTTATAATTTTAGTAGAGTCGATAATGCGGTACTCAATATTAAAAGCACCATCTCTTTTGGCTCTAATTTTTAATTGCTTTAATTTACTTTCATATAAATCCATTGCAATTAATTGTCCTTTATTTTCCATCAAAGAGGCAATGTGAAGTGTTTTTCCACCAGCACCTGCACAGGTATCAACTACTCTCATTCCTGGTTTTACATCCAAAAATGAGAGTAGTTGATACCTGTGCAGGTGCTGGTGGAAAAACACTTCACATTGCC
>NZ_JBWJVJ010000041.1:0-2250 GCF_056428925.1 Flavobacterium sp. GNP011
ACTTTTCTACTTCTTGTAGCGAGGGTAAAGTATAATCCTTGTCAAATACAAAATCAGCTCCCGCATCCACTGACACTTTTACTTCTCTAGAATTGATGTTGCCAGCTACAGTTAGTTTTGAAGTGGGGTTGGTCGTGCCGATGCCTACATTCCCTCCATTAAAATAGGAATCTCCATTTGAAGATATTACATTTTTAAATACCCCATTATACATCATTGCCATTTGGCTATCACTCCAATAACTATAATCTGTAGGATATGCAAATCCAAGTAATTTAAACCCTCCATTGCTATTTGCGGATGAAGCTTGAACTGTTAGTTTTGCTAAAGGATTATTTGCACCAATCCCTAAGTTTCCATTATCAGAAATAGACAAACTTGTATTACTAAATAATGGTAGGGTAGAACAAACTATCCACCAATCTGTACCAGTAGATTTATAAAGATCAAATTCCGACTGATTTACTATAACAGAACTATAATTAGTAAAATCATTATTTACAAATGCTTGATCAAAATAATTTCCTTTTATTGCAGCTTGCGCGTGCCAGCTTGGATTAATCTGATTATTAGCATTATATTCTAAATCATGTACACCATCCCACTTCACCATAAGAACAGAGAAACTTTTTCCTGGATTTTTAGCGGCTACAATTGCATAGCCAGTTGCCCTAGCGTTTTGCATTTGAAGTGCCGTTAAAGTTTGGGCGGCTACTTTTGTAGAAAAGAACAATAAACTGAAACAAATAATTTTAAAAAAGTGGTTCATTTTACTTTTTTGTTTTCTTAAGTTTACTAATTTCTTCTTGTTGATCTCTGTTTTCATCTTTTAATACATTTATTTCTTTTTTAAAATCAATCACATACAGCGTCAGTTCCTCAATCTTTTGCAACAACTTTATGTTCATTTCGGATAAATTGATGCCTTCTTTTTGCATTTCTTTGGCAGAAGCGATTTCAGGCAAATGTTTGTTCTCGGTTACAAACTTTTCTACTTCTTGTAGGGAGGGTAAAGCATAATCCTTGTCAAATACAAAATCAGCTCCCGCGTCTACAGAAACTTTTACTTCTCTAGAAGTGATGTTGCCGGCTACAGTTAGTTTTGAGGTGGGGTTTGAGGTACCGATGCCTACGTTACCATTTTGAATAGCTTTAATTGCTAATGAGGCTCCATTAATACTGAATAAATCACCTACATATAAATCCCAATCTGAAGTCATGGGTAAAAATTTAGAAACACTTAAATCAACCCCTCTATTATTAAGTGGTACAAAAGAACTATTAAAATTGACAGCAGTAATCTTAATATTAACCGAAATAGGATCCGTTGTTACTCCATAAGTATTTGTTGCACGTACTCTAAAACGAGCATTACCATATTCTGTATTGCAATCAACAGTAAAATTTACTCTACTACCAACATATGGATTATTATTAATTCTACCTAATTCTCTCCATATACTTGGATTGGCATGGGAAATTGAAGCCAAATGTGTAGCTGCACTAGCTACACTGTTTCTTGTGTAACTAACTGAAACTTGATAAAAACCAGAAGCCCCCGCATCATGTGGGTTAACTTGAACGAATTCTATAAAATCGCCTATCAAATAACCCGCTGGAAAAGTAACACTCGTCTCATAATCACTTACAGATGCTCTTAAATCAAATGATTCTATATTACAAGTTCTAGCGGTAGCAATTGAAAAATTAAATATTAAAATTACTACTAAAATCGATAATACACTTTTTCTCATTTCTCTATTGTTAATGTTCTATTTAGATTTTTTATTAAAATCAGATAACTCTTTATCCAATTCATTTATTTTTTTTCTCTGTAATTCAATCATTTTTGACTGTAGATTATCCTTCTCATGTTGTAATTCCACCTTATTATTTAACTCAATAACATACAGCGTCAGTTCCTCAATCTTTTGCAACAACTTTATGTTCATTTCGGATAAATTGATACCTTCTTTTTGCATTTCTTTGGCAGAAGCAATTTCGGGTAAATGCTTGTTTTTGGTTAAAAACTTTTCTACTTCTTGTAGCGATGGTAAAGTATAATCCTTGTCAAATACAAAGTCAGCTCCAGCATCAACTGAAACCTTTACTTCACGGGAGCGAATAGTACCTATTACATCCAGTTTGTGTGCCGGTTTTGTGGTTCCTATTCCTATATTGCCATTGAAATAAACGGATTGTGGATAAGAATAACTAGTTGGTATTGCTGCTGTATATGGAGCCGTAATA
>NZ_JBWJVJ010000042.1:0-2026 GCF_056428925.1 Flavobacterium sp. GNP011
TCCACCACTAAAATATATTCTATCGATTCTATAGTTACTGATGTATTGAACAAAGTTTGCTTTATCATTAAACATATCACTAGTGGTTTCTCCAAATTTTGCCAAGTGCAAACTATTTAGATTCAATCTTTGGTTTCTATCCGAAATGGTGTCGTACAAATCAAGCACACGAGGAATTGGATAATCAAGCCAAGAATCGCCTTCAAAAATCACATTTAAAGTATTTGGGTTGTTTGCATTTCTTCTAAAAAGAAAAGCATTTGTAAAAAAAGGTTGGTGGAGCGATTCGTCTTCGCCTTCAGTAATTGATTCTGTTAATCTTGGAGCACAACTTGACCCTAATTTAATAATTCCAAAACAACTACCTGGATTTCTTACGGTAGCTGGATTTAAAATAGTATCGTTATTATTCAAACGAATTCGAACTGAAGCTACAGTACCATTACTTCTTTTATTTCCGCCAACTACTACTGCAAATTTTCTATTATTTTCAACTATTATTACTTTCACTACATCACAATGAGATACTCCTTCTACACCTTCCAAGTCACGAACATTGTTGTTTGCATCAAGATAAAGTCTAGCCAATCCATTTAAGGTATGATTGCTCATTACACCGTTTTCGTTTACTCTATTAAAGCATAGAATATCGCCCACTTTTACAGCATTTGTGTTATCAACTAGCCAAACTGGCTTTGAAGCATCGTTTTTTCTTACGTTGCTTAAAGCTTGAACCACATAAGTAATATGTCTCATACTAAATACAAACCCGTCAGATTCTTCAACCCCAGCAGTTCTCATAGCCCAAGAAACAAAAGCTGCACTCCAAGCATTTTGACCTCTAGCCGATGCCAAAGCAGTGTTTCTAGGGTTTACATTTTGATAATTTGGTGGATTTGATCTTGTGCCTCTTACACCTCTCCAATATTCTTCGAGTTGATCAATCATTTTAAAGCTTCCATCAGGGTTTGTTTCTGCTTCTCCTATTGATCTGCCTGGATTTCTCACATCATAAGGATCAATCCAATTTAATTCAGCTTGTCCTAAAATATAAGCAATTTGATTTCTAATAGCACACCAATCCTTTATATTTGCTGGTCTTGTTGCGACTACTTGTTCGTTTTGATTAAAATAATTTAAAGATTCAAATAAATTATTATTGGGTCTATTTCTTCTATAATTTGTGATATAATTTTCCATAACTGTGTGTTTTATTTGATTATTTTATTTGGATTTACATAACCATTTCCTGCTCTAAAAATTTCCAAATTATTATTAGGAAAAACTGCTGGATCACACGCCTTGAATAGTTTTTCTCGAATTTGTTTTATATTTAAATTTGGTTCTTTTTCAAGAATTTTAATAACTAATGAAGCTACATAAGGAGCCGCCATACTACTTCCGCTTTTTGAACATAACTTGTTAGAAGCTCGAGTCTCCCTACTTGATGAAGAACAAGATGATTTTATTTTAGATCCTGGAGCCAAAACTTCTGGTTTCATTCTACCATCAACTGTAGGTCCAGAACTACTGAATGGTAATATAGTTTTGTTATTATCTGTTTGATCATAAGCACCAACTACTATACTATATTTAGAATTGCAAATAGAGTTGGTAGTGTGCGTTTTATTTACTATTTGTGGTAAAAAAATCGATTGCCCGCTATCGTCTCTTTCAATATAACAATGGTATCTGCCTTTACTTACTTTTTTCCCAATGAGTTCAATGGTCCAATATTTTGAGTTAAGTTTCCCATTTACCAAAATATTTATTTGGTTTTTGTGCGTATTGGGTTCATTACTTCTGTGCAAGCAAATGCCAACTTCTTGATTGTCTTTAACTATTATTTCATCTTGAAATGAAGTAGAAGACAATAATAATTTCTTATCATCATCATAAATATCCACACTTAAAATATCATCTCCTTCATACCAAATTTCCATTTCGTTTGGTGTTCTGTCTTTTTTTTTGAATAACCAAGGAATTTTAATTTTTTTGTTGGTTTTTATATCGCCATAAGTGTGTG
>NZ_JBWJVJ010000043.1:0-1963 GCF_056428925.1 Flavobacterium sp. GNP011
GTCTAATTTGAGTTCATAGACTATAAAACATTGACAATAGAAAATTATATGTTTTATAGTCTATGAACTCAAATTAGACTACATTTGAGTACAATTAACATTTGTTGTCTAAGACAAGTTTAGATTGATTTACCATTTCCCTAAAATAAATTATGGCGAAAATGAAATCAGCACTTCCAAAAAGTACTCCTTTAGCACTTTCAAAAAAGCAAAAGTTAGAGCCAAATCAAATTTCTAAGAAAGAATATTCACAGTCTGAATTACATTCTAATCAAGAACTGGTTAAGGCATCCCATGGATTTCCTATAGTTGCAATTGGCGCATCGGCTGGTGGACTTGAGGCGGTTACTCTATTACTACAAAATCTTTCGCCCACGACAGGCATGGCTTTTATATATGTACAGCATTTAAGTCCAGATCACAAAAGCATTTTACCTTATTTATTATCTAAAGTTACTCAAATGAAAGTACAAGATATTGTTGTACGGAATTACATAAACATTATTAGGAATCATTTTTTCCATATCATCAATATCTTGTACTTTCATTTGAGTAACTTTAGATAATAAATAAGGTAAAATGCTTTTGTGATCTGGACTTAAATGCTGTACATATATAAAAGCCATGCCTGTCGTGGGCGAAAGATTTTGTAGTAATAGAGTAACCGCCTCAAGTCCACCAGCCGATGCGCCAATTGCAACTATAGGAAATCCATGGGATGCCTTAACCAGTTCTTGATTAGAATGTAATTCAGACTGTGAATATTCTTTCTTAGAAATTTGATTTGGCTCTAACTTTTGCTTTTTTGAAAGTGCTAAAGGAGTACTTTTTGGAAGTGCTGATTTCATTTTCGCCATAATTTATTTTAGGGAAATGGTAAATCAATCTAAACTTGTCTTAGACAACAAATGTTAATTGTACTCAAATGTAGTCTAATTTGAGTTCATAGACTATAAAACATTGACAATAGAAAATTATATGTTTTATAGTCTATGAACTCAAATTAGACTACATTTGAGTACAATTAACATTTGTTGTCTAAGACAAGTTTAGATTGATTTACCATTTCCCTAAAATAAATTATGGCGAAAATGAAATCAGCACTTCCAAAAAGTACTCCTTTAGCACTTTCAAAAAAGCAAAAGTTAGAGCCAAATCAAATTTCTAAGAAAGAATATTCACAGTCTGAATTACATTCTAATCAAGAACTGGTTAAGGCATCCCATGGATTTCCTATAGTTGCAATTGGCGCATCGGCTGGTGGACTTGAGGCGGTTACTCTATTACTACAAAATCTTTCGCCCACGACAGGCATGGCTTTTATATATGTACAGCATTTAAGTCCAGATCACAAAAGCATTTTACCTTATTTATTATCTAAAGTTACTCAAATGAAAGTACAAGATATTGATGATATGGAAAAAATGATTCCTAATAATGTTTATGTAATTCCGTACAACAATATCTTGTACTTTCATTTGAGTAACTTTAGATAATAAATAAGGTAAAATGCTTTTGTGATCTGGACTTAAATGCTGTACATATATAAAAGCCATGCCTGTCGTGGGCGAAAGATTTTGTAGTAATAGAGTAACCGCCTCAAGTCCACCAGCCGATGCGCCAATTGCAACTATAGGAAATCCATGGGATGCCTTAACCAGTTCTTGATTAGAATGTAATTCAGACTGTGAATATTCTTTCTTAGAAATTTGATTTGGCTCTAACTTTTGCTTTTTTGAAAGTGCTAAAGGAGTACTTTTTGGAAGTGCTGATTTCATTTTCGCCATAATTTATTTTAGGGAAATGGTAAATCAATCTAAACTTGTCTTAGACAACAAATGTTAATTGTACTCAAATGTAGTCTAATTTGAGTTCATAGACTATAAAACATTGACAATAGAAAATTATATGTTTTATAGTCTATGAACTCAAATTAGACTACATTTGAGTACAATTAACATTT
>NZ_JBWJVJ010000044.1:0-1835 GCF_056428925.1 Flavobacterium sp. GNP011
AACTCTACCGCATTAGCAGTTACTAACAATGCTAATGTTACTACATTATTCACAACTGCTTTACCTGTAGCTAAATCAATTGTGAATAATGTAGTAACATTAGCATTGTTAGTAACTGCTAATGCGGTAGAGTTATCAGGTAAAATGTCCATATCTCCTACCCCTTGAAAGTTAACGCCTAGATCCCCCACAACTTGCAGTGTCCCATCATTTGGAGGTGTTTGCATGTACAATTTATCTTGCTCAAAATCTATATCGTACAACATGGTTGTTGTAGCTCCAGCAATACTATTGGTATATGCTACGGCACCAATTTTTGCATTTGCACCACCATTTATAGCGCCATCAGTTGCAACTACTGTACCTAACTCAGGGTGCAATCTCAAATTTTGACCAGAATCTGTAACCAATCTAATTCTGTCAACTGTTGGATTAAAATCAAGCGAAGCATTTGTACTAGCTAAAATAGGCGCAAAAGTAGTTGAACCCAATACAGTTGCCACGCCACTTTTTTCATTAATAACATACAAACGGCTTGACGAGCCTAAACCGTACAATTGTCCCGTTGCTGGTCTATAATCAATACTCACAATATTTTCTGAAGAGGGCAATCCGACAATTGCAACACTAGAAGACGAAGTCGATAGATTACGCGCATTATAAGTAAGAATCGTGTTATTACTAGCCAGTGCGGTAAAATTTACATCTGGAGCAACAGCTGCCATCATCATATCGTTTGAATCATCGTCATTACATGAAATTGCTGTAAGGGACAAAAATGCTACCCCTAGCAAGGAAGCAAAACCTAAATTAAGTTGTTTCTTTTTCATCGTTTTTTTTATTTGGTTATACAAACATTTACGAAACGATATTTAATTTGGTTTTACCAAATCTATTTTTTTTTGGTTATCCAATGAAAATCAAACTGTAATTTGCTAACTACACTTTAAAATTCTCATGCATTACAGTTAAAAAAAAGAATAAAAAAAACGGGTAAATTAAATCCAATTCTGTTGAAAAAAAGAATGTAAACTTAAAAAAACGTTTCTATATTGCTAAAATTGAAAGAAATAATCCTCCATAACAACCATTTTCTAGATAATTTTTTGTTAAGTATTAAACTTTTTTGTTTCGCATTTGTCCTATAGCAATAAACTTTAAAACAAAAAAAAATGAAAAAATTATTGATTGTAATGGTTTTAGCTTTTGGAATAACAAGTCAAGCGCAAGAAAGAAAAACAAGAACTGAGGGTGCTAAAATGGAACGCATGAGTACCGATCAAAAAAGAGCCTTACAGGTCAAGAAAATGACGCTGGAACTAGATCTTAATGCATCTCAGCAAAAAGAAATTAGTTCACTTCTTGCAGAACAAAGCACTAAACGTGAAGCGATGCTTGCTAATAGAAAAGCCAATAAAACCGCAGAAAAAAAACAACTAACATCTAATGAGCGTTTTGAGCTTAAAAACCAAATGCTAGACAATCAAATTGTGATGAAAGATCGAATGAAAAAAATTCTTTCGACTGAGCAGTTTAAAAAATGGGATGCTTCAAGAACAGAAAGACAGCAGCGAGCTGCTAAAAGACTAGCTTATCAGCATGGTAAAAAAGCGAATAGAATAGAGTCTCACAGAAAATAAAAGCTTAATTTAAAAAACACCCCAAATAGTATCTACTATTTTGGGGCATTTTTTAATAAGTAATTTTTATGTCAATCCTTTTTTAGAAAGTTTTAGACACTTTATCAATGGCTTGAATAGTAAAATCTAGATCTTCATACGTTAGCGCATCGGTAATAAACCAAGTCTCATACGCTGAAGGCGCTATGTAAATTC
>NZ_JBWJVJ010000045.1:0-1664 GCF_056428925.1 Flavobacterium sp. GNP011
CATTCCTTTTTGTAAATAGTCCACTTGCTACTGAACCACCTTGAATTTGATTACTTTGCGTAGCATTGTTGCTATATCCGCTCAAATTTTCGGCATTAAGTAAGTTAAATATATCTGCTCTAAATTCTAATTTACCATTTGCTGATATTTTAATTTGATGTTGTAATCCAAGATCAAAGGTAGCATTCCACGGCAGACGATCATTGTTCCTAGATTCACCTGGAAAACGATCACTATTACCTTGGTAAGCATCGCTAAATCCAGATCCATCTCCGTTTAAATCTGTTGTTGAAAATCCAAATGGAATTCTATTAATTGGCTGTCCGCTTTGCAGTAAACCCGCCAATGTTATAGTAGTACCTGTAAAAGGATAATAACTGTAGATACCATTGATATTATGAGTTCTATCATTAATAGATGGTCCCCACTCATTACCATAGTTATTTCCATCTTTAGCTCTAAAATTTATATCCTCTGTATCATTTTTTAAGGATGATAAAGTGTAATTTAAACGATAAGAATAATTATCAGTACCTCGTGCTTTTTGATAGTTTAAACTCATTGCGTAATATTTAGATTTCCCTTCTGATTCGGTCATAACGACATTTCTTGCTACGCCTGTTATTGTTTGACCATTAATTGTAGCAGAATTATTAACTATAGGTATAGGTCTTGAAGCGTCCGCTTGTTCGGGAGTTCTAACAATTACATTCGTTGGATCTATTAAATATTCAGATGCTGCGTTTAAGTTTCTCAAACGAAATAAATCTTTACCTAGATTGTGAACAAAATCCACATAAAACAATTTATCCTGATCTACCTGTAATTGATACCCTAATGAATATTGTATTGAAAACGGATTTTTAAAACCATTGGGATTTAAAATTCGTCGTTCATTACTAAAAGCACCTTCTATTTGATTTTGTAGAGAGCTGCCATTTGGTCCTTGCAAGTAAGGAACACTTGATAAATTTGCTGATACATTGCCATTAAAAGTAACAGCATCTAAATTTGTATTAGCTGGTAGAATACCTAGGTTAACAAATTGTTGTAACTGTGTGCGGTAATCTACTGACTTTGTATTTTGTTGTAGCGCATCGCTGAATATAGCATAATTTATCTTATCGTAGGCAATGCCATATCCACCGCGAACACTGCTATTATTAGTTAATTTATAATTGAAATTAAATCTTGGTGCTATATTATTTGAATCACCTTTATCACTTCCTCCCTTTGACAAATTATCGTAATCATACCTCAAACCTAAAGTTAGATTTATCTTATCGGTAACTGACCATAAATCTTCAATGTAAGTAGAATAAATATCTTGATTAGTTCCAAATGCAGCAGGTCTTAATTCAACATTATAATTTAAAACATTCACATTTGATGGAATATCATTAATAGAAAGATTACTGCCAACTCCGCTAGAGTTAAGTGTATTTATCTGATCTTGATTTAATTTAACAGTGTAATTACCGTTTGGATTTCCGCCACCAAATAATTCATGATCACCTCTTATAAAGTTAAACCCTCCTTTAAAAGTATGATTATTAATATAGTATTTAAATTTTTGTTGAAATTGTATTGTATTTTCTAACGCATTAAAAACATATCCTGGATTTCCTAATATTGCTAATGTTTCATCGTTTGTTCCTAATACT
>NZ_JBWJVJ010000046.1:0-1500 GCF_056428925.1 Flavobacterium sp. GNP011
TCGCTTTTAAATCTAAAGCTGATTGTGCAGCAGCTGAAACGGGTTTGTTCGCATCAGAAGTATTATCAATGTTTGCTAATCCCACCATCGTTTTATCAATTCCCGAAACGGTTCCTGTGAAAGTGGGTGAAGCTAAATTTGCCTTCAAATCTAAAGCAGTTTGCGCTGCCGTAGAAACTGGTTTGTTCGCATCGCTAGTGTTGTCTACATTCGATAATCCAACCATTGTTTTATCAATTCCAGAAACAGTTCCTGTGAAAGTGGGTGAAGCTAAATTTGCCTTCAAATCTAAAGCAGTTTGAGCAGCAGCTGAAACTGGTTTGCTCGCATCGCTAGTGTTGTCTACATTCGATAATCCCACCATCGTTTTATCAATTCCTGAAACAGTTCCTGTAAAAGTTGGTGAAGCTAAATTTGCTTTCAAATCCAAGGCTGATTGCGTTGATGCTGAAACAGGTTTGTTGGCATCGCTGGTGTTATCCACATTCGACAATCCAACCATCGTTTTGTCAATTCCCGAAACCGTTCCTGTAAAAGTTGGCGAAGCCAAATTTGCTTTTAAATCTAAAGCTGATTGTGTTGCCGTAGAAACTGGTTTGTTCGCATCGCTAGTGTTGTCCACATTTCCAAGTCCAACCATCGTTTTATCAATTCCTGAAACGGTTCCTGTGAATGTTGGCGAAGCTAAATTTGCTTTTAAATCCAAGGATGATTGCGCAGCAGCTGAAACTGGTTTGTTCGCATCGCTGGTGTTATCTACATTCGATAATCCAACCATCGTTTTATCAATTCCCGAAACCGTTCCTGTAAATGTTGGTGAGTTCAATGGTGCTTTTAAATCTAAAGCAGTTTGAGTAGCAGAAGAAACTGGTTTATTTAAATCCGAAGTATTATCAACGTTTGCTAAGCCAACCATCGTTTTATCGATTCCTGAAACCGTTCCTGTAAAAGTTGGTGAAGCTAAATTTGCTTTTAAATCTAAAGCGGTTTGCGCAGCAACTGAAACAGGTTTGTTTGCATCCGAAGTATTATCAACGTTTGCTAAGCCAACCATAGTTTTATCAATTCCCGAAACGGTTCCTGTAAAAGTAGGCGAAGCTAAATTGGCTTTTAAATCTAAAGCTGATTGTGTTGCTACTGAAGTTGGTTTATTGGCATCGCTGGTGTTGTCTATATTCGCCAAGCCAACCATTGTTTTATCAATTCCCGAAACCGTTCCTGTAAAAGTTGGCGAAGCCAAATTTGCTTTTAAATCCAAGGATGATTGCGCAGCAGCTGAAACTGGTTTGTTGGCATCGCTGGTGTTATCCACATTCGACAATCCAACCATCGTTTTGTCAATTCCCGAAACAGTTCCTGTGAAAGTTGGCGAGGCTAAATTTGCTTTTAAATCCAAGGCTGATTGCGCAGCCGTAGAAACTGGTTTGTTGGCATCGCTGGTATTGTCCACATTCGACAATCCAACCATCGTTTTGTCAATTCCCGAAACAGTTCCTGTGA
>NZ_JBWJVJ010000047.1:0-1483 GCF_056428925.1 Flavobacterium sp. GNP011
CTATCGACGAGGCTGATGAAAACTTTAGTATTGCCTCTGGAGCTGCTTCGGCTACTGGTACGATTATCGACAATAACAACGCCCCTACTGTAGCAACGATCACTCCGGCTTCGGCTACCGAAGGAAGTGCTGCTGTATTTACTTTTACCTTGAGCAACCCATCGGCGGTAGATACAACTTATACTTTTGTATTAACCAATGGTACGGCTGGAAGTGCAGATTACACTACGACAAACGTGACGGTAACTGTTCCTGCGGGTGCAACTACGGGAACTGTAGCGGTACCTACAACGGTGGATGCTATCGACGAAGTAAATGAGGACTTTAGTATTGCCTCTGGAGCTGTTTCGGCTACTGGTACGATTATCGACAATAACAACGCATTGATAGTTGCAATAGATGATAATGTAGGAATGGTAAATGGCATAACAGGTGGTGACACAGGAATTAACGTTTTAATTAATGATACTCTAAACGGTGTACTGTTATCACCAGCTGATGTAGTAATTAATTTTATCCCTAATGGCCCCATTACAGTTAGCTCTGATGGAAAAATCAGAGTATCTCCAAATACACCAGCGGGAGTATATACAGTTCAGTATACAATCTGTGAGGTTAGAAATCCAAGTAATTGCTCTATTGGAACAGTTAGAGTAACTGTAGAAGGTGCTGAAATGGTATTATCAGACGACATGTACTCTAATTTGAGTTGTAATACAGCAGGTATTATAGGCAATATATTAACAAATGATACTTTAAACAACAGCCCAATAGCACCTAACAGTATCAATTTAAATATATTGTCTGGACAAAATGCAAATATAACATTAGACAATTTAGGAAACCTGAGGATAATAAATAACCTAGCATTGGGACAATATGATTTGACTTACCAAGTTTGCGACAGATTAAATCCATTGAATTGTCAAACTGCAAAAATAACTATTGTAATAAAAGATGAAATTTCACCTACAATAATTCAACTACCAGCAACATCAACTGTTTCATGTGGGACAACACTTAATTTTGCACAAGCAGTTGCTAGTGATAATTGTGGAAATGTAAGTTTGAGTTTTGTTGACACTACAACTACAGGAAATTGTACTGGATCGTATACAGTTACAAGAACTTGGACTGTAAGAGATACTGCTGGTAATACGACAACGGCTTCGCAAATAATAAATGTTCAAGATAATCAAGGACCTGTTACCGCAACCGCTTTCCAACAAAATATAAATGTTAATTGTGATGCAATTCCTGTGAAACCTGAGTTAGTGTTTACAGATAATTGTTCAAGTATAGCATCAAATAATTATACTGAAACAATTAATAACAATAACTCAAATTCATATACAATTGTTAGGGAATGGTTGGTGACAGATACTTGTGGAAATCCATCCAGATTCATACAGAATGTGAATGTAACAAATACAAATGGGTTTAAAACAATTGAAAGTTCTGCATGTAATAGAGATACAGCTAT
>NZ_JBWJVJ010000048.1:0-1468 GCF_056428925.1 Flavobacterium sp. GNP011
CAAACCGGTAAGTAAAGCAACAACAAGAAGTATAAAAGGTAGTAAATATTCCTTTTTTAAAAAAAAGAAATAAGTATTGAAACAAATATTTTCAACTGCTGGGAACCTATATGAGAAAGCAACTAAAGTTGATAATACAAAAGCAGATATTCCAATTCTTTTTTCAAGTTTACTGTAATACAATGATTGAAAACAATGGGCATATTCTAATTGATGAATTTTTCGCATCCAATCAAGTAACATCGTTTTTTTTTGATCCATTTATTAGTTGTTTAATTGGTTATCTATTTTTTCTAAAAGATATAAAGGATCTATAATCATTTTTCTATTTACTTCTGATACCTCTATTTCTCTAGGACCAATTACAATTGATTTATCTAACCCATCTTTTCCAGTAAATGAAAAAAAGGTTGCTGAAACAAATGGAGAATTTTTATGGCCAGATTTGTGTAATTTACCAGGTTTTATTTCATAATATCCTTTTTCAAAATGAATTTCTTCTGAAGTTTGAAATAATTCTACATTTATCTTTTCATTAATAGCTAGAGAAGTATGCTGATTTACTTCATTTAGCGAATCATTGTATTTGACTTTAAAAAATGAATGTTTAGAATTTTCTGAATGCAAAATATAATCGTATCTATTGTTTATTATTTTACCAGTAATAATCCAGCTTTTTGCAAAAAAGGTATGAGTATGAACTGAAAAATCTTCACATTTTTTTAAATCCATTAATTCATTTAGAGAATCGTCAAAAATATGTAATCTAATAAAATCAAATGTTTCTAAAGTTTCATCGTACTTATACAATGGAATAGATAAAAAACCTTGCGAGCCAATCGAAGAAATAGTGTAACAACTAGGGATAATCTTTATTGATTTTGAAATGTATGTCCAAACCTCTTTTATATTAAGGTTTTTATTATCATCTCTACAATGTATAATTTCTTTTACTGCAATTAATCTTAATAGTAAAGATTTAATAGCATTGTCTGTTATTTCATCAATATGTTTTTCTAAATCTTCAATTTCAATAATTTCATTATTCTTAAATAAGTTTTTAACTAATTCATCATGTCCTACGATTATATTTTTAAAGTCTTCACTATAACCTTTAATTAGAGAATTATAGAATACGGTAAATTGAGATTTTGATAATTTTGTGCTTTCTGCCATTTTTTTAGTAATGAGAAACGTTCGTTTCACTTTTTTATTTTTTTACAATTCAACAAAGATAAAATTTATCATTTGTTGCGTTAGATTCCTGACTCTGCGGGATAATTCTAACTAACGTTTTGTTAATGTTCTGTAAATCACATATTTACAAAACCATTTTTTCTTATAAATTCCCTTCATTTTTCCGCTCTTCCGCCGTTAGCTTACGGGGTCAGGGCGGTAGTCTAGGGGGAATTACCGCTAACGTTCCCGCGCTACACGCGGTTTGGGACTAAATTAGCGTTATTTTTCG
>NZ_JBWJVJ010000049.1:0-1316 GCF_056428925.1 Flavobacterium sp. GNP011
AGAAAAAATTATGTCTTTTAAAAAAATAATAATTGAGATTGAACAACAACACAATGTTAGCTTTAATTATACCGAAGATAATATTGCAGGGCTACAGCTTCATCCACCTAAAAGATCTCTTTCATTAGATCAAAAACTACAATATCTTAAAAAAAAAACCAATTTATCTTTTGAAAACATCAGCAATCAATTTATTAATATTTACAAAAAAGATAAGGAATCCCAACTAATTTGCGGGTACGTTTTTTCTCCAGATAAAAAACCTATCGAGAACGCAAATATTAGTTTAAACGATAAAATCCAGATTGCAACGGATCAAAACGGTTATTTTGAATGTAAAAAAAGAGAGGCTATTAGTATACTGATTAGTCATGTAGGATTTAAAACCCAAAGAATTGCACCAGGTAATTTGGGTTCTAACAATTGTCTCCAAATTCAGTTAGAACCTGAAATTATAGAACTAGAACAAATTAAAGCCAGTGCTATTCTGGCATCTGGAATCTCAAAAAACAAGGACGGATCATTTCAAATTAAACCCAAGAAATTTGGTATTTTGCCGGGACTTATTGAGCCAGATGCTTTGCAAACAATGCAGCAAATTTCAGGTGTAAATAGTATTGACGAAAGTGTGTCTAGCATCAATGTACGCGGTGGGACTCACGACCAAAATTTGTTTTTGTGGAATGGAATACGAATGTTTCAAACGGGACATTTTTTTGGTTTAATATCGGTTTTTAATCCTAATTTGGCTCATACTATTGCTATCTATAAAAACGGAAGTTCTGCTTTTTATGGGGAAAGTGTGTCTAGTGTAGTAAATATTTCTTCTACTCCAGAAACTGCAGAAAAAAATACTTTTAGCGCAGGAATCAACATGATTAATGCTGATATTTATGCTAATTACAATCTTTCGAAAAAGAGTTATATCGAAATCGCTGCCCGTAAATCGATTACTGATTTTATTGAAACTCCTACCTTTAAAGAATACTTCAATAAAATATTTCAAAACACTACAATCTCTGATTTCTCACAAAATCAAAATGTCAATTATCAAGGTGATAAAAAATTTGATTTCTATGATGGAACGCTAAAATATGCTCAAAAAATAGGAAATAAAGACCAAATAGTTCTGGATGTAATAACCATAAAAGACAATTTGAAAGTTTTTCAAAGTGCTTTTGCCACTGACATAAGCAAATCAGAAAACAATGTCTTGCAACAGCAAAATTATGGCGGAAATTTGTCTTGGAAAAGAGAGTGGAATAGTATCGATTCGTGCTCGATGAACCGGGCGCTTATGGCTTAGATCACCGACT
>NZ_JBWJVJ010000050.1:0-1155 GCF_056428925.1 Flavobacterium sp. GNP011
TCCTTTACTGTCTCTCACATTTACAGTGTAAGAACCAGCAGTTAAGCCTGTGAATGTGAGAGACAGTAAAGGATGTGTGAACTCAGAAATTATAGTTCTTAATAATCCTACACCTATTGCTTTTGTAACAGTACCTAGTACTACTCTTGTTTCTTGTATTAACGATACAAGTGCTAGTATCACGGTAACTACAGGACCTACTGGCGGATCTGGAAGTTATTTATATACCTTGATTAGAACTAATGCAGCTGGTGTGGTTACTACTAATGGACCACAAATTTCTAATACGTTCAACAATTTAGGTGCTGGTACGTATCAAGTTCGAGTTTCTGATTCTTGGACGTGTAGTACGACTTCAGCAAATATAGTAATCAACGAACCAACAAGAGTAACGGCAGCTTTAACATTGGCTACAGCCAAAACATGTGCTACTGATGCCAGACTTACCCTTACAGCTGCTGGTGGAACGGCACCGTATACATACAGCACTACCCCTAATTTTGCAACTGCAACAGTAATGGTAGGTAACACAGCTACATTCTCTGTACCTGTAGGAACGCATAGCTACTACAGGTACAGAGAATGTAGCTGTGTTACCTACCATTACTGTTGCAGTTGCAAAATTAGGGGTAGTGCTGTATGTATACGGTGCCGTTCCACCAGCAGCTGTAAGGGTAAGTCTGGCATCAGTAGCACATGTTTTGGCTGTAGCCAATGTTAAAGCTGCCGTTACTCTTGTTGGTTCGTTGATTACTATATTTGCTGAAGTCGTACTACACGTCCAAGAATCAGAAACTCGAACTTGATACGTACCAGCACCTAAATTGTTGAACGTATTAGAAATTTGTGGTCCATTAGTAGTAACCACACCAGCTGCATTAGTTCTAATCAAGGTATATAAATAACTTCCAGATCCGCCAGTAGGTCCTGTAGTTACCGTGATACTAGCACTTGTATCGTTAATACAAGAAACAAGAGTAGTACTAGGTACTGTTACAAAAGCAATAGGTGTAGGATTATTAAGAACTATAATTTCTGAGTTCACACATCCTTTACTGTCTCTCACATTTACAGTGTAAGAACCAGCAGTTAAGCCTGTGAATGTGAGAGACAGTAAAGGATGTGTGAACTCAGAAATTATAGTTCTTAATAATC
>NZ_JBWJVJ010000051.1:0-1023 GCF_056428925.1 Flavobacterium sp. GNP011
TTATGTAATAACAAAAAATATGATGAAGGTATAAAATATTATAGGCAGTACATAAAATTAAAACCAGATGATATTGATTCTGTTATAGATTTTTCGAGGATTATATATTCTTATGAAGGAAGTGAAAATGGTATTAATGAAATCAAAAACAACTTACAAAATAATCCAAATAATTTAGAATTATTAAAGTGTTTAGCATCATTTTACAATTTCAATAAGTATTATATAAATGCCATCGAAGTTCAAAATCAAATTATTAAATCATATTATACAGTAGAAAATATTAACGTTAGAGCAATTTTATATTCTCAATTGGGTAAACCAGATAAAGTATATGAAGATTTAAATAGAATAATTGAAATAGAAAATTGCAATGCTGAATATTACTCCAAAATTTTACAATATGAATATGAGAACAAGATGTATGAGAAGGTTATTGAAAACAGTTATAAAGTAATTGAGTGTAATGCTTCATATGAGAACTCTATTTTAGATGGATTATATACTTCTTTATTTTTTTGCGGTGATTTCTTGAAAGGTAACTTATATTTAGATAAAAAATTAGCTTCAAACCCTAATAATATAAATCCATATTATATCAAGTCTTTGATTTTACTAAAAAATAAACAATATGATGATGTTTTGAAGTATTTAGATTTAGCTTTAAAATCTAAAGACATTGACAAAAATGACATTGTAAATATAAATACTGTAAAATTTGGATTCTATTTATTAAAGGAAGACTATCAAGGATTTGTGAATTATTTCAATTCAGGTGATGTAAAAACATTGGATAACAATTTAAATTTTACATTTATAGAAGATAGTAAAAGTAAAGTAACTGAAATTAAGACAGACTTTAATAAAACAACGGGAGCTGTTAATTCTTCAATAATAATTCCAACAAAAGTATTCAACTTATTAGAGCATAAATATGGTTTAAAAATTGAACTTGAAAAATAAATACGACTGCCAACACACGCTACAAGCAATTTGGGTTTTAGGCTTAATTTGAAATTGGTT
>NZ_JBWJVJ010000052.1:0-920 GCF_056428925.1 Flavobacterium sp. GNP011
TCAAAGTAATTTTATTATCTACAAATCTGGTGACTACACTGTTACTGTAACAGATTTGTAGATAATAAAATTACTTTGAGTTCCTTGAGGCTCTCCGTTTAAGCTGTATTGGTAGTTACCAAAACCACCTGAAACAGTAGAAACAATTTCGTTCAATCCACCATCAGAAAGTACGATTGTGATTGGGTTTATTTGATCTACATCAAAGATTACTTGCTTAATACAACCGTTGGTATGTCTTACATCAACAGTATGTGTACCTGCGCTCAAGTTATTAAATACATTACTAACTTGGAACGCTGATCCATCTAGAGAGTAATCTAAATCTGCAGGTGCGTTTCCAGCAGCCACTGTAATGGTTACCGAATTAACTTGACTATTATTTACACAATCATAGTTTACCGTAGCTTTTGGATTTAATGTTACTGGTTGACCAAGTAAAATTGAAATATCACTTTCACAACCATTAGCATCACGAATGTAAACAATTTGTTCATTTCCTGATAAACCACTGAAATCAAACTGTGCTTGTGTAAGCGTTCCTGTGGTGTACGTTCCGTTTCTATTATTTAAACTTACACTGTAAGGAGCAACTCCTCCAGTAATGTTCAAGCTAAAAGCACCATCTGCATCTCCAGCACATACTTCTGGAACCGCACTGTTAGGAATTACATTAGCGAATACAGATCCTGGTTCTCTAATTTCTATTCCGGTTATGTATGCAAAACATCCATTTTCATCTTGTACAATGTAATCATAGAAACCTGGTTTTAAGTTATCAAATACATTCGATTCAAAGAACTGATTCAAATCTGGTGAAATTGCATACTTAATAATTCCAGTTCCTCCAGAAGCTGTAATTGTAATTCTACCATCTCCCTCTCCTGCACAAGTAATATTTGTAACTGCGTAAGATTGTG
>NZ_JBWJVJ010000053.1:0-919 GCF_056428925.1 Flavobacterium sp. GNP011
TATTTTCCATTTCCATTTTTTTTCTTCTTCTGCGGTAAACTTACTGCCAACGTTCTCGCGCTACACGCGGTTTGGGACTAAATTAGCGTTATTTTTCGGATAAGCCAAAACTTCCAGATACAAAACCATATTCAAATTAAGCCTAAAACCCAAATTGCTTGTAGCGTGTGTTGGCAGTAGTAAATTTTCTCACCAATTTTCCATATCAATTTCGTGTAGATTATCTTTTGGAAATTTATATTTGGCTATTAATTCTTCTTCTGTAAATGATATTTTTTTGGGATTAACAAATAGCTCCAACGCTTTATCAAGTTCTGAATATTTGTCGATTAAATTGTTTGAAATAGAGTTTGTCAGATATATTGAAAATAGTGAAGTGATTGAACTTGCTTCCAACCACCCTGAATTAAATGTCAATAAACTTCGTAATGCTCTTTTATAATTAATTAGTTGTTGATAAGGCATTATTAAATGTTCTATATGAACTTCCTTTTCTTTTCTTTCAAATTTTTCATTAGTCTCAACGACTGCGTTCATTAGTTCAATTAATTCGGAAAAATCACTTATATCTTGTTTTTTTAGAAAATCACCAGAAAGTATAGTATGTATCGTATCATCGTTATTTTCTGAGAATATTTTTTTAGCTTTTTGAATAAAGTTAGTTGTAATTTTACTATCAAAAAATGCGTATATCAACGAATTTATCTGCTTCAACCTTATTAGTCTTGATTTATTATTCTGCAGAGAATTTTCAGTCCAAAGTTTAGAGTCAGGAGTCATTTCGCTAAATTCAAAAATCATTTCCAACAAGTCAATACCTTTATATGTTTTCGTTTGTTGCATTTTATATCGTTTCGTTTTTTATTACTGCCAACGTTCTCGCGCTACACGCGGTTTGGGACTAAATTAGCGTTATTTT
>NZ_JBWJVJ010000054.1:0-752 GCF_056428925.1 Flavobacterium sp. GNP011
TGGATCAACAACCGATACCGCTACAGGAACTATTGAAGATAATGACAATGCGCCAGTGGTAACGATTGAAGATGCTACAATTGCTGAGGGCGGAAACTTGAGTTTCCCAGTGACATTGAGCAATCCATCGGCTACAGACATCACCCTTACTTTAGGCTTTACCAATATATCGACTACTAACGGAGATTACACTACTACAGCAGTAACGGTAACCTTCTTAGCAGGAGCTACAACAGCAACAGCAACCGTACCAAGTACGGCAGATACTATTGATGAGAATAACGAGATCTTCACCATAGCAATCACCAGCGCTACAGGAACCGTTGGATCAACAACCGATACCGCTACAGGAACTATTGAAGATAATGACAATGCGCCAACAGTAGAAAGTATCAGCGCAGCTGATGCTATTGAGGGAGATGCCGTAGTGTTCAACTTTATTTTGAGCAACCCATCTGCTGTGGATACAAGCTATACATTCACTTTGACCAATGGAACAGCAGGAAGTGCTGATTACACGACAACAGACGTAACAGTCCTTGTTCCAGCAGGAGCAACCTCTGGAACGGTAGCTGTACCAACCAGCGGTGATAGTATTGATGAAGCGAATGAAACCTTCACCATCAACAACGGATCAGTAAGTGCTACAGGAACAATCACGGATAATGACAATGCACCAACAGTAGCAAGTATCAGTGCAGCTGATGCTATTGAGGGAGATGCCGTAGTGTTCAACTTTATTTTGAGCAACC
>NZ_JBWJVJ010000055.1:0-712 GCF_056428925.1 Flavobacterium sp. GNP011
GTATTTGGAAGATTTGGCAAATCCGAATAATGGGCTTAATTTAGTCCCAAACTGCTTGTAGCGCGAGAACGTTAGCAGATAGTGCAGAAAAAATCCGTAGAAAAAGAAAACCAAAACAGAAATGAAGCAATTTTTAACTCTTATAATTCTTGTTTCTTTTAGTAATTGCGGGAAAAATAAAAAAATGAAAAAATTCAATTCCGAATATAATTATTTTGTAAACATTCCTGAAAATTGGAGTGAATATGAAACTGATGAAAAAAACACAAATGCTTTTTTTGACACAACTCAATGGACGGGAAATTTAAGAATAACTCCAATGAATTATGAAATCAAAAATGCAAAGGAATTTTTAAGAGAAATATTAAGAGAAGAAAACGGCCAAAATATAGATTGGAAAAATATACAAGGAGTTTACTATGTTGAAAATGCAAAAAATGAAGAAATAAATTATTGGATTTTAATCGAAAAGAACAAACTTTACATTTGCTCTTTTACTGTTGGAAATCTTAACGGAAAAAACGAAATTGAAATGGAATTGAATAAAGTTGCTGAAATACTAAAATCAATTAAAACTGAATAAAAGCACCATCTGCTAACACACGCTACAAGCAATTTGGGTATTAGGCTTAATTTGAAATTGGTTTTGTATTTGGAAGATTTGGCAAATCCGAATAATGGGCTTAATTTAGTCCCAAACTGCTTGTAGCGC
>NZ_JBWJVJ010000056.1:0-657 GCF_056428925.1 Flavobacterium sp. GNP011
AGTAATAATATCTACCGTAGCTGTCATTCCTGGTCTAAAAGGAGAGTACGTATTTGGTTTCCCTTCTAATAAATCTTCGTACGATTCTTTCATTATTCTTACTTTAACTTTAAAATTAGTTACTTGATCAGCCGTTAATGCAGAGCTAGCAGAATTTGAGATACTTGTAACAACACCTTTGAATTGTTTTTTTAGATATGCATCTACTTCAACATTAGCCTCATCTCCAACTTTAATTTTTACAATGTCATTCTCATTAACATCTACTTCAACCTCCATATTATTCAAGTTGGCCACTCTCAAAATTTCGGTTCCTGTCATTTGTTGTGTACCTAAAACACGCTCTCCTAATTCTACATTCAACATAGAAATAGTTCCGTCAGCAGGCGCATAAATAGTTGTACGTCCTAGATTATCTTTGGCTTCATTTACTGTTGCAGAGGCGCTTTGAACGTTGTAATAAGCTGATTGTTTTGATGCTTTTGCAACTTCAAACGAAGCAATAGCCTTGTCCCAATCCGACTTTGAAATGATTCCTTTATCAAACAATGTTTTGTTTCTATCGTAGTTTGCTTTTGATTCTTTAAAAGAAGCATCTGCTTGACTTAAACTTGCTTTAGTTCCGGATAAGTTAGATACTGATCTGTTGTAACCAGA
>NZ_JBWJVJ010000057.1:0-639 GCF_056428925.1 Flavobacterium sp. GNP011
TGAATGATGCATCTCCAATTAAAAAATTTATTCTTATGGATAATAATAGAATTGAAATCCCTAGAATTTTATCTTTCGAGAAAAATTCTGATTTATCTGAGATTCTAACCATACCTAAACAGGATCAATCAATCGGATTAGGTATTTTGGATATGTATGAATACTATTATATAGAAAAAAAAGCTAAATAAATATTATGAGAAATTGGCATCATAAAGTAATAAAAATTGACCAGGCTAGGGCTTTAAATCAATTTGTAAATAATAGAGGTAATTCTGATATTTATATTGGAGTTATTGAAGGACAAATTGAATTTGAAAAAATAAATAATGTTCCATTTCCTTTAACTGTAAATGACTACGGATCACCTCACCCAAGTTTCGCTGATATTCAGAACGGGAAAAAGGTTTTTTGGAGAAGTAAAATTGATAGAACCAATACCTTTGACCAAAATATCAGGGGTCAATTTAAACCAAGTATGCATACTACCTGTGTTGCAGGGATTATATCTGGAAATAGTGACGATATAAATAATATTGAAGGAATTTGTCCAAATATAAGAATAATTAATGGAGATAATTTTGATGATGCACTATTCTTGTCTTTAGTTAATAGTTATTCTAATCAAAATTATCTCCA
>NZ_JBWJVJ010000058.1:0-561 GCF_056428925.1 Flavobacterium sp. GNP011
CTGGATTAAGTGCAGGAACATATACTGTAACGGTAACCGATGCTAACGCATGTACGGCTACTAGAAACTTTACTATTACACAACCAACTGCTATTGTAGCAACTGCAGCTTCTCAAACCAATATTTCGTGCAACGGAGGTTCTAATGGAGCTGCCTCGATTAATATTCCGACAGGTGGAGCGGGTGGATATACCTACAACTGGACTCCAGGCACCCCAACAGGTGATGGAACACGATCAGTAACAGGATTAAGCGCCGGAACTTGGACTTGTACTGTAACGGATGCAAACAGTTGTACTACTGCTGTTAACTTTGTAATCACACAGCCAACTGCTATCAGTACGGCAACTGCTGCGCAAACAAACGTATCTTGTAATGGAGGATCTAATGGTTCTGCTTCGGTGACTCCTTCTGGTGGTGCTGGTGGATATACTTATTCTTGGTCTCCATCAGGTGGAACGGCTGCTACAGCAACTGGATTAAGTGCAGGAACATATACTGTAACAGTAACCGATGCTAACGCATGTACAGCTACTAGAAACTTTACTATTACACAACCAA
>NZ_JBWJVJ010000059.1:0-525 GCF_056428925.1 Flavobacterium sp. GNP011
GCATCGCTAATGGAGCTGCTTCGGCTACAGGTACGATTATCGACAATAACAACGCCCCTACTGTAGCAACGATCACTCCGGCTTCGGCTACCGAAGGAACTGATGTGGTATTCAACTTTACACTAAGCAACCCATCGGCGGTAGATACAACTTATACTTTTGTATTGACTAATGGTACGGCTGGAAGTGCAGATTACACTACTACTAACGTTGATGTACTTGTTCCTGCGGGTGCAACTACTGGAACCGTATCGGTACCTACAACTGCAGATGCTATTGATGAAGTAAATGAGGACTTAAGTATTGCCTCTGGAGCTGCTTCGGCTACAGGTACTATTATCGACAATAACAACGCCCCTACTGTGGCAACGATCTCTCCGGCTTCGGCTACCGAAGGAACTGATGTGGTATTCAACTTTACACTAAGCAACCCATCGGCTGTAGATACAACTTATACTTTTGTATTAACCAATGGTACGGCTGGAAGTGCAGATTACACTACGACAAACGTGACGGTAACTGTTC
>NZ_JBWJVJ010000060.1:0-464 GCF_056428925.1 Flavobacterium sp. GNP011
AGCATCCACAGTTGTAGGTACCGATACGGTTCCAGTAGTTGCACCCGCAGGAACAAGTACATCAACGTTAGTAGTAGTGTAATCTGCACTTCCAGCCGTACCATTAGTCAATACAAAAGTATAAGTTGTATCTACCGCCGATGGGTTGCTCAAGGTAAAAGTAAATACAGCAGCACTTCCTTCAGTAGCCGAAGCAGGAGAGATCGTAGCCACAGTAGGAGCGTTGTTATTGTCGATAATCGTACCTGTAGCCGAAGCAGCTCCATTAGCGATGCTGAACGTTTCATCAGCCTCGTCGATAGCATCCACAGTTGTAGGTACCGATACGGTTCCAGTAGTTGCACCCGCAGGAACAGTTACCGTCACGTTTGTCGTAGTGTAATCTGCACTTCCAGCCGTACCATTAGTCAATACAAAAGTATAAGTTGTATCTACAGCCGATGGGTTGCTTAGTGTAAAGTTGA
>NZ_JBWJVJ010000061.1:0-435 GCF_056428925.1 Flavobacterium sp. GNP011
CAGGAACTATTGAAGATAATGACAATGCACCAGTGGTAACGATTGAGGATGCTACTATTGCTGAGGGCGGAAACTTGAGTTTCCCAGTGACATTGAGCAACCCATCGGCTACAGACATCACCCTTACTTTAGGCTTTACCAATATATCGACTACTAACGGAGATTACACTACTACAGCAGTAACGGTAACCTTCTTAGCAGGAGCTACAACAGCAACAGCAACCGTACCAAGTACGGCAGATACTATTGATGAGAATAACGAGACCTTCACCATAGCAATCACCAGCGCTACAGGAACCGTTGGATCAACAACCGATACCGCTACAGGAACTATTGAAGATAATGACAATGCACCAGTGGTAACGATTGAGGATGCTACTATTGCTGAGGGCGGAAACTTGAGTTTCCCAGTGACATTGAGCAACCCATCGGCTA
>NZ_JBWJVJ010000062.1:0-426 GCF_056428925.1 Flavobacterium sp. GNP011
ACTGGAACCGTATCGGTACCTACAACTGTGGATGCTATCGACGAGGCTGATGAAAACTTTAGTATTGCCTCTGGAGCTGCTTCGGCTACGGGTACTATTATCGACAATAACAACGCTCCTACTGTGGCTACGATCTCTCCTGCTTCGGCTACCGAAGGAAGTGATGTGGTATTCAACTTTACACTAAGCAACCCATCGGCGGTAGATACAACTTATACTTTTGTATTGACTAATGGTACGGCTGGAAGTGCAGATTACACTACTACTGCTGTAACGGTAACTGTTCCTGCGGGTGCAACTACGGGAACTGTAGCGGTACCTACAACGGTGGATGCTATCGACGAAGTAAATGAGGACTTTAGTATTGCCTCTGGAGCTGTTTCGGCTACTGGTACGATTATCGACAATAACAACGCCCCTACTGTA
>NZ_JBWJVJ010000063.1:0-380 GCF_056428925.1 Flavobacterium sp. GNP011
AAAATAAATGCAATAATTACTTTTCTCATGTTAAAGGTCTTGTGCGTTGGCAATAAGCTCAGCTATATCCATTACTTTAACATCACTTTCTCTTTCTTTATTTTTAATACCATCAGTCATCATGGTATTGCAAAAAGGACAACCTGCGGCAATGATATCAGGAGTTGTCTCTAGAGCGTCTTCGGTTCTTTCGATATTGATTTCCTTATCTCCATTTTCAGCATCCTTAAACATTTGTGCTCCACCTGCGCCACAACAAAGTCCATTCGCTTTTGATCGCTTCATTTCAACAAGAGCTGCATCAAGTTTCGTTATTAAATCTCTAGGAATCGATTCGTGCTCGATGAACCGGGCGCTTATGGCTTAGATCACCGACTGCC
>NZ_JBWJVJ010000064.1:0-313 GCF_056428925.1 Flavobacterium sp. GNP011
GTAACAGTAAATGCTTTACCTGTTGCAGCAACACTTAGTTCTAATAGTCCTATTTGTTCTGGTGCTGATGCCATTTTTACTATAACTGGAACGGCAGGAAATACTGTAAATTATACAGGTGCAGCATCTGGAACAGCAACTATTGGTACAGGTGGAACAGTTAATGTTACTGTAACTGCAGTAACTGCAAATACAACTTTAAATCTTACTAGCGTAAGTAACGGTACTTGTTCTCGTCCATTAACTGCAACTGCAACTGTAACAGTAAATGCTTTACCTGTTGCAGCAACACTTAGTTCTAATAGTCCTATTT
>NZ_JBWJVJ010000065.1:0-305 GCF_056428925.1 Flavobacterium sp. GNP011
CGAACACCTTCTTCCTTAATTCCTTCACTATTAAACAACAGTATTGATTGATTAATAGTGAAGGAATTAAGGAAGAAGGTGTTCGAAAAGTATTTGACAAAATAATGCAGCATCACGATGCTTTACGAACACCTTCTTCCTTAATTCCTTCACTATTAAACAACAGTATTGATTGATTAATAGTGAAGGAATTAAGGAAGAAGGTGTTCGAAAAGTATTTGACAAAATAATGCAGCATCACGATGCTTTACGAACACCTTCTTCCTTAATTCCTTCACTATTAAACAACAGTATTGATTGATTAA
>NZ_JBWJVJ010000066.1:0-304 GCF_056428925.1 Flavobacterium sp. GNP011
AGTCGGTGATCTAAGCCATAAGCGCCCGGTTCATCGAGCACGAATCGATGAACAATTGTAGCATCCTCAATCGTTACCACTGGTGCATTGTCATTATCTTCAATTGTTCCTGTAGCAGTATCAGTTGTTGATCCAACGGTTCCTGTAGCACTGGTGATCGCTATGGTGAAGGTCTCGTTATTCTCATCAATAGTATCTGCCGTACTTGGTACTGTTGCTGTTGCTGTTGTAGCTCCTGCTAAGAAGGTTACCCTTACTTTAGGCTTTACCAATATATCGACTACTAACGGAGATTACACTACTA
>NZ_JBWJVJ010000067.1:0-302 GCF_056428925.1 Flavobacterium sp. GNP011
TACCCAATACAATTTGAACAAGAGTAAGAACTAGTGCTAAGAGTAAAAAGGTATTGGGTACAGATGTTAGAGAACAAGTAGATATTATTTCAAAAACATGACCTCTGGAGCTCCTGTTTTTGAAATAATATCTACTTGTTCTCTAACATCTGTACCCAATACAATTTGAACAAGAGTAAGAACTAGTGCTAAGAGTAAAAAGGTATTGGGTACAGATGTTAGAGAACAAGTAGATATTATTTCAAAAACATGACCTCTGGAGCTCCTGTTTTTGAAATAATATCTACTTGTTCTCTAACATC
>NZ_JBWJVJ010000068.1:0-295 GCF_056428925.1 Flavobacterium sp. GNP011
TATTTTACAGATTTAAATTTTGATCAAGAAGCTTTTGAAGGCTTTAAGCAAAAGCTTCTTGATCAAAATTTAAATCTGTAAAATAAGCATAAGTCATTTGGAAAAGATATTCTAAATGACTTATGCTTATTTTACAGATTTAAATTTTGATCAAGAAGCTTTTGAAGGCTTTAAGCAAAAGCTTCTTGATCAAAATTTAAATCTGTAAAATAAGCATAAGTCATTTGGAAAAGATATTCTAAATGACTTATGCTTATTTTACAGATTTAAATTTTGATCAAGAAGCTTTTGAAGG
>NZ_JBWJVJ010000069.1:0-294 GCF_056428925.1 Flavobacterium sp. GNP011
TTATTTATCTTTCTCTTAATATTTATAGATGTATGCACACGCATTAAAATAATAAGAGAAAGATAAATAAGGCCCTAATTGACATTAATACTAATAGATTTGCCCTCTAAATAAGAAATCTCATTAGTATTAATGTCAATTAGGGCCTTATTTATCTTTCTCTTAATATTTATAGATGTATGCACACGCATTAAAATAATAAGAGAAAGATAAATAAGGCCCTAATTGACATTAATACTAATAGATTTGCCCTCTAAATAAGAAATCTCATTAGTATTAATGTCAATTAGGGCC
>NZ_JBWJVJ010000070.1:0-292 GCF_056428925.1 Flavobacterium sp. GNP011
GCTCGTGTTTACATGGATGCTGGGGATCTTGTACCTGATGAATTAACTACTAAAAACATCACCAGTTGAAATGTGAGTTAACTTATATTTCAACTGGTGATGTTTTTAGATTTAATTTAAAAACATCACCAGTTGAAATGTGAGTTAACTCACATTTCAACTGGTGATGTTTTTAAATTAAATCTAAAAACATCACCAGTTGAAATATAAGTTAACTCACATTTCAACTGGTGATGTTTTTAGTAGTTAATTCATCAGGTACAAGATCCCCAGCATCCATGTAAACACGAGC
>NZ_JBWJVJ010000071.1:0-272 GCF_056428925.1 Flavobacterium sp. GNP011
TTACTACGATAACAACATTAACATCAAACGACATTATATGTAGCTACTACCTATAATGTCGTTTGATGTTAATGTTGTTATCGTAGTAAATGGTAGTATCTATATATAATGGTATATGATTTTATAATTGTTACTATAGTAACAATTATAAAATCATATACCATTATATATAGATACTACCATTTACTACGATAACAACATTAACATCAAACGACATTATAGGTAGTAGCTACATATAATGTCGTTTGATGTTAATGTTGTTATCGTAGTAA
>NZ_JBWJVJ010000072.1:0-243 GCF_056428925.1 Flavobacterium sp. GNP011
ATCGGCAGCTAATTTTAGTTTTGCAGCTTCTGCATCCGCTTTCGCTTTAGCATCGGCAGCTTGTTTGGCCGCTTCTGCATCTGCTTTTGCTTTAGCATCGGCAGCTAATTTTAGTTTTGCAGCTTCAGCATCCGCTTTAGTTTTGGCATCGGCAGCTTGTTTGGCCGCTTCTGCATCTGCTTTTGCTCTAGCATCGGCAGCTAATTTTAGTTTTGCAGCTTCTGCATCCGCTTTCGCTTTAGC
>NZ_JBWJVJ010000073.1:0-243 GCF_056428925.1 Flavobacterium sp. GNP011
GATAGAAAAAGTTATGCTGGAGAATATTTAAGATTCTTAGGAATGAACTACTTCGTATTGAGTTTTAAATTCGAAGTAGTTCATTCCTAAGAATCTTAAATATTCTCCAGCATAACTTTTTCTATCAGCTAATAAAGCTAAAATTATATGTTCTGATTTTACTTCTTCAACATTGTAAATCCAAGAGTAATATTACTCTTGGATTTACAATGTTGAAGAAGTAAAATCAGAACATATAATTTT
>NZ_JBWJVJ010000074.1:0-241 GCF_056428925.1 Flavobacterium sp. GNP011
TCAACAGGTATAGCTTTTTTGAGTGTTACAATTGTTGCAAATGTGTAACGGTCAAAAAAGCTATACCTGTTGAAATTAAAATTCTAATAAATAAAACTTACAAAATACAAAGTGTTATTTATTAGAATTTTAATTTCAACAGGTATAGCTTTTTTGAGTGTTACAATTGTTGCAAATGTGTAACGGTCAAAAAAGCTATACCTGTTGAAATTAAAATTCTAATAAATAAAACTTACAAAAT
>NZ_JBWJVJ010000075.1:0-239 GCF_056428925.1 Flavobacterium sp. GNP011
GCAACGATCACTCCGGCTTCGGCTACCGAAGGAAGTGCTGCTGTATTTACTTTTACCTTGAGCAACCCATCGGCGGTAGATACAACTTATACTTTTGTATTGACTAATGGTACGGCTGGAAGTGCAGATTACACTACGACAAACGTGACGGTAACTGTTCCTGCTGGTGCAACTACTGGAACCGTTTCGGTACCTACAACTGTGGATGCTATCGACGAGGCTGATGAAACGTTCAGCAT
>NZ_JBWJVJ010000076.1:0-236 GCF_056428925.1 Flavobacterium sp. GNP011
ATTTAGTTCAAAAGATTGTAAGTAGTGATGCAGCAATTATTGTAACAATTGGTGCATCACTACTTACAATCTTTTGAACTAAATCTTTCTTTTCAACTAATTCTTTATGCTCATTAGTTGAAAAGAAAGATTTAGTTCAAAAGATTGTAAGTAGTGATGCAGCAATTATTGTAACAATTGGTGCATCACTACTTACAATCTTTTGAACTAAATCTTTCTTTTCAACTAATTCTTTA
>NZ_JBWJVJ010000077.1:0-231 GCF_056428925.1 Flavobacterium sp. GNP011
TAACCGATGCTAACGCATGTACGGCTACTAGAAACTTTACTATTACACAACCAACGACTATCAGTACGGCAACTGCGGCACAAACAAATGTGTCTTGTAACGGTGGATCTAATGGTTCTGCTTCGGTGACTCCTTCTGGTGGTGCTGGTGGATATACTTATTCTTGGTCTCCATCTGGTGGAACGGCTGCTACAGCTACTGGTTTAAGTGCAGGAACATATACTGTAACGG
>NZ_JBWJVJ010000078.1:0-228 GCF_056428925.1 Flavobacterium sp. GNP011
TAAAGTTGAATACCACATCAGTTCCTTCGGTAGCCGAAGCCGGAGTGATCGTTGCCACAGTAGGGGCGTTGTTATTGTCGATAATCGTACCAGTAGCCGAAACAGCTCCATTAGCGATGCTGAACGTTTCATCAGCCTCGTCGATAGCATCCACAGTTGTTGGTACCGCTACCGTTCCAGTAGTTGCACCCGCAGGAACAGTTACCGTCACGTTTGTCGTAGTGTAAT
>NZ_JBWJVJ010000079.1:0-227 GCF_056428925.1 Flavobacterium sp. GNP011
TCTCGTTAAAAGGGTATCATAAAATTATTATTATAAATTACTGATAAATTATCTAAACCTTATAAAAAATATATAGATAATTTATCAGTAATTTATAATAATAATTTTATGATACCCTTTTTACTCTCGTTAAAAGGGTATCATAAAATTATTATTATAAATTACTGATAAATTATCTAAACCTTATAAAAAATATATAGATAATTTATCAGTAATTTATAATAATA
>NZ_JBWJVJ010000080.1:0-219 GCF_056428925.1 Flavobacterium sp. GNP011
AAGGAGTCACCGAAGCAGAACCATTAGATCCACCGTTACAAGACACATTTGTTTGCGCAGCAGTTGCCGTACTGATAGTTGTTGGTTGTGTAATTGTAAAGTTTCTAGTAGCCGTACATGCGTTAGCATCGGTTACCGTTACAGTATATGTTCCTGCACTTAAACCAGTAGCTGTAGCAGCCGTTCCACCCGAAGGAGACCATGAGTAAGTATATCCAC
>NZ_JBWJVJ010000081.1:0-213 GCF_056428925.1 Flavobacterium sp. GNP011
AAAGGCTATAATTTATTAAAGTCTTTTAATCTATACCTCAAGACCTACTTAGGATTATGAGAACTGTAGGTAAAGTCAATTATCCTAAGTAGGTCTTGAGGTATAGATTAAAAGGCTATAATTTATTAAAGTCTTTTAATCTATACCTCAAGACCTACTTAGGATTATGAGAACTGTAGGTAAAGTCAATTATCCTAAGTAGGTCTTGAGGTA
>NZ_JBWJVJ010000082.1:0-208 GCF_056428925.1 Flavobacterium sp. GNP011
GAATTGGAAGAATATAGCCACTCCCCGAAGGTATATAATTTTAAAAGTAATAATACTTTGGAAATCCTAGAAAATAATGTCATAAAAGGAACTTATACGTATGAGATAATATTAACTAATAATTATCAAAATATTTTTGTTTCTACTCATGCAAATAAACAGCTAGCTATATTAAAACTTGTAGATAACGAAGATAATGACTATGTTG
>NZ_JBWJVJ010000083.1:0-206 GCF_056428925.1 Flavobacterium sp. GNP011
TCATGCGATGCGGAAAGATCAGGAGAAAAAATAAGGGGAATTATTCTTTTATAAACAAACTTCCCCTTTTTTTTATAAAAGAATAATTCCCCTTATTTTTTTATAAAAAAATAAGGGGAATTATTCTTTTATAAAAAAAAGGGGAAGTTTGTTTATAAAAGAATAATTCCCCTTATTTTTTCTCCTGATCTTTCCGCATCGCATGA
>NZ_JBWJVJ010000084.1:0-203 GCF_056428925.1 Flavobacterium sp. GNP011
ACTGTGGATGCTATCGACGAGGCTGATGAAACGTTCAGCATCGCTAATGGAGCTGTTTCGGCTACTGGTACGATTATCGACAATAACAACGCCCCTACTGTGGCAACGATCACTCCGGCTTCGGCTACCGAAGGAACTGATGTGGTATTCAACTTTACACTAAGCAACCCATCGGCGGTAGATACAACTTATACTTTTGTATT